>CAYMFV010000389.1:0-3292 GCA_964389745.1 uncultured Planctomycetales bacterium
CATGGAGGAGAAGCAGACCTGGCTGGCCGGCCTCCGGGGGGGCTGGAAGCCCCCCCGCCGTGTGCCCCGTGGGGGGGGGGAGGCCGTGGACGCCCTGTACGACGTCTTCGCCGACCCTGCGGAGAAGCACGACCTGGCCGCCGAGCGACCGGAGCTGGTCGGGGAGCTGGGGGCGGCCCTTGAGGCCTGGCAGGCCCGCCATCCGGGGACGCCGGTGCTCTTCAGTCCCGAGCTTCCGGAGGGCTGGCAGCCCCCTCCGGACTGGGCGGCCTGGTGTCGGGACGAGGAATCGGGCCGTTGAGCTCGGTCCACTCCGCCAGGATCCTGCCCAGGTCCTCGAGCTGCACCGGCTTGGGCAGGTAGTCGTCCATCCCCGCCTCGAGGCAGCGCTCCCGATCGCCCTTCATGGCGTTGGCGGTCATGGCGACGATGGGTACGTGGCCCAGGTCCCCCTCCAGGCCGCGGATGGCGGCGGTGGCGGACAGCCCGTCCATCTCGGGCATCTGCACATCCATGAGGATCAGGTCCCAGCCGCCCCGGGAGGCCAGCTCCACCGCCTCCCGGCCGTTCACGGCGCTGGTCACCTCGTGGCCCATGCGCTGGAGCATGCGCACCGCCACCTTCCGGTTGACCACGTTGTCCTCGGCCAGGAGGATGCGCAGAGCCCGGGGCCCGTGATGGGCCACCGGCCGCGGTCCGGAGGGGCCCCGCCACGGGCGGGGGGGGGGCGAGGAATCAGAGGGCTCGGCGGCCGCCACCGGCAGGTCCACTGGTTCCTCGGCCAGGGCCCGGAGGATGGCCCGGGACAGGCGCGCGGCCCGGACCGGCTTGCCGATGGCGCCCACGAAGCCGTTCCGGCGGAGGGTGGCCTCGTCGGGGGGCCGGCCGGCGGGGGACAGGAGCAGGAAGGCCGGCGCCGGATCGAACCGGGGGCCCAGGGCCGCGGGTGCCGCCAGGCCGCTGCGGCCGCCGAGGAACTGGTCCACCAGGACCACGTCCGGGGAGTCCTCCTCCCGGGAGAGGACGTGCCGGGCCTCTTCGATGCTGCCGGCGGCCAGGGTCCGGGCCCCCCAGGAGCGGAGCAGTCCGGTGACGGCCCGCCGGGCCTCGGGGTGGTCGTCAACCACCAGCAGGGTCCGGTCCTGGATGCGGGCCCGCTCCTCGGCGTCGGCCTCGGGTGCCTCCCCGGCCGTGACGGCTGGCTCGAACTCGAGGGCGGCGGAGAAGATGCTGCCCCGGCCCACCTCGCTCTGCAGCTCCAGGGCGCCGCCCATGAGCTCCACGATGCGCTTGGAGATGGCCAGACCCAGGCCGGTGCCGCCGAAGCGCCGGGTGGTGGAGCCATCGGCCTGGGTGAAGGAGTCGAAGATGAGCTTCTGGCGCTCGGGCGGGATGCCGATGCCCGTGTCCCGGACCTCGAGACGGATGCGTACCCGCTCCTCGGCCTGGTCCAGGAAGCGGGCAGCCAGGACGACCTCGCCCTCCTGGGTGAACTTGATCGCGTTCCCCAGGAGGTTGTTCAGGACCTGGCGCAGGCGGGTCGGGTCGCCGAGCAGCCGGTCGGGCACCTCCGGCGACACCCAGCAGACCACCTCGAGCCCCTTGGCGTGGGCGGCCGGCGCCAGGAGCTCGGCCACGTCCTCGCACAGCTCCCGGAGGTCGAAGGGAACCCGCTCCAGGGCCATGTGACCGGCGTCGATCTTCGAGTAGTCGAGGATGTCGTTGAGGATGGTGAGGAGGGACTTGGCCGAGCTGCGGATCGTCTCGGCGTAGTCCTGCTGCTCCTCGTCGAGCCCGGTCTCCAGGAGCAGCTCCGTCATCCCGAGGACGCCGTTCATCGGCGTGCGGATCTCGTGGCTCATGTTGGCCAGGAAGGCGCTCTTGGCCGCTGCCGCCTCCTCGGCCGCCCCCTTGGCCTCCCGCAGGGCCGACAGGGTCCGCTGCCGGACCGCCTCCGCCTGGCGGCGCTCGCTGATGTCCTTGGCCACGACCACGGTGCCGCCGCCCTCGTGGAGGCTGGCCCTGGAGATCTCCACCGGGATGCGTTGCCCCGAGCGGGGCTTGAGCCAGCCCTCGACGAGCACCTGGCGCTGCTCCTCCGCCTCCTCGGGGAGTTCCAGGAACTCCGTCAGGGGCCGGCCCACGAGCTCCCGCTCGGGCCAGCCCAGGGTCCACCAGGCGGCGGCGTTGGCCATCCGCACCCGGCCCTCCTCGTCGGTGACCAGGAGGACGTCGCCCATGCTGTTGAGGATGTTCCGGACCTGGTCCCGGGAGACGGTGGACTCCTCCAGGCTGGCGGCCATCTCGTTGAAGGCCCGGGCCAGCTCCTCGAGCTCGTCGCCGGTGTCGAGCTCGATCCGGTGGCCGAAGTCGCCCCGGGAGATGGCCCGGGTCCCCTCCAGGAGGGCGGCCAGGGGCCGGGTGACGGTGCGCACCAGGGCGAAGGAGGCCAGGATGCCCAGGAGCACGAAGGCCGAGCCGTAGAGGAGGTGGTGCCGGCGCAGCACCGCCACCCGGGCCTGGAGGTCGGTCCCGGACATGCCGAGGCGGAGGACGCCCACCTTGCGGCCGTCGTAGAGGATGGGCTCGGCCACCTCCAGGATCCGGTCATCCTCCCGGACGAGCCGGGTCTCGGTCTCCAGGGCCAGGATGTTCCAGGGGTCGTGGAGCTCCCGGGGGGCGACCCGGGGGCTGACCAGGCCGTCGGCGACCACCCGGCCCTCGTTGTCGAGGATCCAGGTGTGGACCACCCCCGGCTGGCCCCGGACCTGCCCGGCCGCCAGGGCTACGGCGGTGAGATCCTCCTTGGCCAGGGACTCGGAGACGGTGGTGGCCAGGAGGGAGGCCAGGGTCTCGGCCCGCCCCCGGAAGTCCGCCCGGACCTGGTACTCCTGGTGGCGGATGTTGACGAAGGTGTAGGCCGCCCCGAACAGGGCCAGGAGGAGGGAGAGGAAGAGGAGCAGGCGCCCTCCCACGCCGCGGCGCGGACGCCTGGGGCGGGAATGGGGCGACCGCTGCCGATGCGACGCCGGGTGGAGTGAGAACAGGGGGCCCATACCGGTTCGCGAGGTCATCCGGGCGAAGGGGCTCTATCAGTATCGGCTGGATCCGCCCCCGGACCTTAGCCCGATCGGGCACCCAGGGGCTCACGAGCCGCCCTGGAACAAGGTGTAGCACTTGTTGTCATGCCGGGCCAGGGCAGGATGCTTCCCCCTCCGTCACCCCCGCCGCCGGGCCCTCCGGGCCAGGACCACCGCCCCCCCTCCGGCGGCGGCGTTGAGCACCAGGAACA
>CAYMFV010000390.1:0-3290 GCA_964389745.1 uncultured Planctomycetales bacterium
AGGCCCTCCTCCCGGCGGACGCCACCGCTCCGGTCCCCCAGGGCCACCACCCGGTGCCCGGCGGCGGCCAGGACCCGGGCCAGGGGGCCGCCGGCCCGACCGGCCCCGGCCACCGCTACCCGGGCCCGGCGGGGGAGGCGGCCCTCCCCGGCCAGGGCCTCGAGGATGGCCAGTGCGCCCCAGCCCACCGCCTCCTGCTGGCCCCGGGTGCCGCCCAGCCCCTCGGGCTTGCCCACCACCACGGCGTTGACCGTGTGCCGGGCGTGCATGGAGAAGGTGTCCAGGATCCAGGCCATCACCTGGACGTCGGAGCGAAGATCCGGAGTGACCACGTCCCGGTCCGGCCCGAGGAGGTCCAGGACGCCCGCCGTCCAGCGGCGCACCAGCCGCTCGAGGACGCCGGGTGGCAGGGAGCGCGGGTCCACGTCGATGGCGCCCACCGAGCCGCCGAAGGGGACGTTCAGGGCGGCGCAGCGCCAGGTGTTCCAGGCGGCCAGGCTCCGGAGCCCCTCCTCGTCTGCCTCGGGGTCCAGACGCAGGCCACCCAGGAAGGGGCCCAGGGACTGGTCGTGCTGGATGCGCCAGCCCCGGTGCATGCGCAGGCTGCCGTCGGGGAACTCCACCGGCAGGGCCAGGCGGAAGACCCGCTCGGGGGTCTCCAGGAGATCCACCAGGCCGGGCTCCAGGCCAAGGATCTCCGCTGCCGCCCGGAAGTGCCGGGCCATGGCGTCCCAGGGCTTCTCGCCGGTGGGGGGGGGGAGGCCGTCAGGCATAGATGCCCCGCAGGCGGATGCAGTAGGCGACCCGCTCGACGGCGAGACAGTAGGCGGCGATGCGCGGCGAGCAACCTAGGCGCCCGGCGGTGGCCAGCACGTCCTGGAAGGAGCGGACCAGGATGCGCTCCAGGCGCTCCCGGACCAGGGACTCCTCCCAGAAGTAGCCCATCCGGTCCTGGACCCACTCGAAGTAGGAGACGGTGACGCCGCCGGCGTTGGCCAGGATGTCGGGCACCACCAGGACGCCGGCCTCCTCGAGGATGCGGTCGGCCTCGGCCGAGGTGGGGCCGTTCGCGCCCTCGACCACGACCCGGGCCCGGACCCGGCCGGCGTTGGCGGCGGTGAGGACGTTCTCCACGGCGGCCGGCACCAGGACGTCGCAGTCCAGCTCCAGGAGGGCGGCGTTGTCCAGGCGGTCGCCCTCGAGGCAGCCCTCCAGGCTGCGGTGCTCGGCCAGCCAGCCGAGCACCCGGGGCACGTCCAGGCCGTCGCTCCGGAACAGGGCGCCGTCCACGTCGGAGATGGCCACCACCCGGTGGCCCATCTCGTGGAGGAAGCGGGCGGCGAAGCCGCCGACGTTGCCGCTCCCCTGGATGACGATCCGGGCCAGGCCCCGGTGCCCGATCCGGGCCAGGGCCTCCCGGACCATCAGGGCGACGCCCAGGCCGGTGGCCTCCCGCCGGCCCCGGGAGCCGCCCAGGCCCACGGGCTTGCCGGTGACGACGGCCGTCTCGGTACGCCGCCGGTGCATGGACCAGGTGTCCAGGAACCAGGCCATCACCTGCTCGTTGGTGTTCATGTCCGGCGCCGGCACGTCCCGTTCCGGACCGAGGATGTCCAGCAGGCCGGCGGCGAAGCGCCGGGTCAGGCGCTCCAGCTCGCCCTGGGAGAGCTCCCGGGGGTCGCAGACGACGCCGCCCTTCCCCCCCCCGAAGGGGACGTCCACCACGGCGCACTTCCAGGTCATCCAGGCGGCCAGGGCCCGGACCTCGTCCAGGGTCACGTCCGGGGCGTAGCGCACCCCGCCCTTGGCCGGACCCCGGGCGATGGAGTGCTGGACCCGGTGGCCGGCGAAGACCCGGAGGCTGCCGTCGTCCATCTGCACCGGGATGGCGACGGTCATCTCCTGGGCAGGGAGGGAGAGGATGGCGTAGAGGCCGGGATCCAGCTCCAGCAGCTCCGCTGCCCGGTCCAGGCGGCGGCGCATCTGCCGGTAGGGATTCGTGTCCTCGGCGCCGGCGGCGGGCGGCGGGGCGGCGTTCATGGGGGAGGGAATCCGGGGGGGAAGCCGGAATCCTAGGTCCGCGGGCTGCCCTTGTGCCCCCGGCCGGGGAGGGGGACCATGGGCGCGATGGACGGGTTCCCCCCGCGCCGGCCCGAGGAGTTTCGTCGCCCGGGCCGGCCGACGCTGCAGCTCGACGGTGGCCGGGTCCTGGCCGCCGCCGACGCCGTGGAGGAGCTCCGGGTGCTTGGCCTGGACCGCCTGGAGGCCGCCCTGGCCTGGGACCGGGGCGAGGCGGTGCGGCCGGCGGGCCGTCGCTGCACCTGGCGGGTGCCGGGCCCCCGGGGGGTCCTCTACCTGAAGGTCTACCGGGGGCTGCCCTTGGGCGAGCGCTTCCGGCGCCTCCGGGACGGCCGGAGCCCGGCCCGGCGGGAGTGGGACGCCATCCAGGAGCTCCGTCGGCTGGGCTTCGACGTGCCGGAGCCGGTGGCGGTGGGGGAGGCAGCTGCCTTCCTCGGGGCGCCGACCCGCTCCTTCCTCCTCACCCGGGAGGTGCCGGGGGTGCCCCTGGACCGGTTGCTGGCGGCGGGCTGGCCCGATCCCCACGGCCTCGGGCCCGCCCGGGCCCGGGAGGCGGTGCTCCGAGACCTGGCGGGCCTGGTGCGCCGCTTCCACGCCAACGGCTTCTTCCACCGGGACCTCTACTGCGGCCACTTCCTGGTGGCGCCGGATCCCCGCTGGGGCCGGCCCTTCCTCCTGGACCTGGCCCGGCTCGGCCGGGGCTTCCCCCCCCGGCGGCGCTGGCTGGTCAAGGACCTGGCCGCCCTGGACCACTCCGCCCCGGCGGCGGTGACCCGGGCCGATCGCCTGCGCTTCCTCCTCCGCTACCTGTGCAAGGACCGGGTGGACCCCGAGGCCCGGCGCTGGATCCGGGCCATCCGGGGCCGTGTCCGGCGCACCCGGAGGCACGTTCCCCGGCACGGCTGATGGCGCTGCGCGTGGCGGTGGTCCTGGATCGCTGGCGCCGGGGCGCCGGTGGCCTGGAGGCGTGGGCGGCGGCCGTCCTGCCCCGCCTGGCCCGGCGCCACGAGCTCTGGCTGGTGGCCCGGGACGCCTCCCGTTCCCCCCCCCCTGGGTGCCGGACCCGGCCGGCCGGCACGCTCCTGCCCCTGCCCCGCCCTCTCCGGGACCTGGCCGACGCCCGGGCCCTGGAGGCGGCCGTCCGGGCGGTCGGTGCGGACCGGGTCCTGGGCCTGCGCAGCGTGCCCGTGGCCGGCGCCCTGTGGCTGCCC
>CAYMFV010000391.1:0-3285 GCA_964389745.1 uncultured Planctomycetales bacterium
CCTGAGGCCTCCCTGGTCCTGGTCTGGGAGGACCCCCCCGACGCCGGCCTCTCCTCCCTCTTTGGCCCGACCCGGGAGCGACGCACCGGCAGGACCGAGGAGGACGGCCGCTTCACCTTCGAGGGACTGGAGCCCGGGCGCTGGCACCTGGAGGTGACCCCGGCCCGGGCCCCGCGGGACGCCAGCGCCTACGCTGAGGACGCCGCTCCTCTTCCCCCCCCCCTGGGACGGATTCGCACTCCCTCCTTCCGGCTCCAGGACAACGAGGTGAAGGACCTGGGCGAGCTCCTGCTGCCCCTGGGCGGCATCCTCGAGGTCCGGGCCCGGGACGAGAACGGCCAGCTCCTGGCGACCCTGTTCTCGGTGCAGCTCCGGTCCGAGACGGAGGACCCCAAGGAGGCCGCGATCCGGGACCAGCGGAGCTGGGGCCGCAAGGGCGTGGTCCGGGTCACCGGCCTCCAGCCCGGCCGCTACGAGCTGACCGCGAAGGCTCCGGGGCTGGTGGCCGTGACCATCCCGGAGGTGGAGGTCCGGGCCGGGGAGACCACCGTCCGGGAGGTGGTCCTGGCCCGTGGCGCCACCCTCAAGGCCCGGGTCCTGGACGCCGACAATCGCCCCGTGGCCGGCGCCCGCCTGGCCCTCCTGGATCCCGAGGGACGGCGTGTCGACTCGGGCGGCGGGTTCGGCGCCCTCCTGGCCCTCTTCGCCGGTTCGGGAGACGGCGCCGTTCCCGTCGGCACCTTCGCCCCCGGCGCCTACACTCTCCGCGCCACCTGGCAGGACCAGGTCCGGGAGGTGCCCGTCCACCTCCTGGCCGGCCAGGAACAGGTGGTGGAGATCCGCTTCTGACCAGCAGCAGCCCCTGGAAGATGCCGTCCACCGCACCCGCTCCGGTCCCCGTCGGGGTCCCGCCCGACCCCGCCTTCCACGGCCTCCGCTGGGGTCTGGCCCTGGCCGCCCTGGAGACCGGCCTGGCCGCCCTGCGCAACATGGGGGCGATCCACGGCCTGCAGCTCCGGGCCCTGGAGGTCCTCCTGCCGGTGACCGTCTACGGGACCGGCGGCGTTCTCCTGGGCCTGTTCGCGGCCCGGCTCCCCGGACCCGCCGGGCTCCGGCGCCGGCTCGTACCTGCCGTGGCCCTGCTCCTGGCCGCCAGCACCCTCTGGCGCCTTCGCCACGACCTGGATCCGGGCGACCCCCAGCTCCTGGCCACCTTCCTCGGCCTCCTCGCCGGCTTCGGGGCGGCCGTCTTCCTCCTTCTCCCCGCCCCGTGGCGCCGACCCCGGGCCCGCCGGGCCCTGGCCCTGGCGGCGGGCTGCGCCAGCGCCCTCGGCAGCCTCCTGGCCCTGGCCTGGCTGGTGGTGCCCCGGGACGTCCACCACCCCAGGCCCCCGGAGGCGGCAGCCCCGGGCACGGCCACGGGTCCCAACCTCGTCCTCGTCACCTGGGACACGGTCCGGGCGGACGTCCTGCCCCTCTACGGGGGCCGGGGCCTGAAGACGCCCAACCTGGATGCCCTGGCCAAGCGCGGCGTGGTCTTCGAGGACATGACCGCCGTCGCCCCCATCACCGGACCGACCCACGCCAGCATCCTGACCGGGGTGGTGCCGCCCAGCCATGGCCTGCGGTCCCATGGCGCCTCGCGCATCGCCGCCGCGGTGCCGACCCTGGCGGAGCTTCTCCAGGAGGCGGGTTACGCCACCGCCGCCACGGTGGCCGGTTTTCCAGTGAAGGGCCGCTTCGGCTTCGCCCGGGGCTTCGACAGCTACGACGACCGCTTGCCCTTCGACCGGGCCGAGAGCCTCCTGCGGGTGGGCTTCCGGGAGTTCTCCTTCCTGACCGGCCTGGCCGCCCTGCGCAAGCTGGCCGAGCCGGCCCTGGACGGGGCCGTGGTCCTGGCCCGGGCCGAGATGTACCTGGCCCGGATCCAGGAACCCTTCTTCCTCTGGGCCCATTTCTTCGACGCCCACGGCCCCTACACGCCGAAAGAGCCCTTCGGCAGTGCCGCCCTGACCTGCCAGGACCGGGCCAGCCCCCCCCCTGCCGATCCATCCATGGAGGGGCGCATGACAGGCTACCGGGCGGAGATCATGGAGCTGGACCACTACCTGGGCTCCCTCCTCCGGGCTCTCGAGCGCCAGGATCCCGGTCTCGAGCACACCGCCGTCCTGGTGATGGCGGACCACGGCCACTGCTTCGGCGAGGGCGGCATCCTCGACGAGCACACGCCGAGCCTCCGGGAGGCCACCCAGCACGTTCCGGCAATCCTGCACCTCCCCGGCGGCCGGGGCGCCGGCACCCGGGTGGCAGCCACGGTGAACCAGGTGGACGTCCTGCCCACCCTGTGCGCCCTGGCCGGCGTTGCGGCCCCGGCCGGCGTCCAGGGCGCGAACCTGCTGCCCTTGATCCTCGAGGGTCGGGCACCCCAGCGGCGGCGCTTCGCCCTGGGTTTCTACATGGAGGCCATGCAGGACTACCTCCGCGGCCCCGCGGCCTTGGATCAGGAGGCGCCCCCCCCCAAGGATCGGCTGATCATGCAGGGGCGCCCCCGGGTCCATGTCCACATCCCCGACCGGGACGAGCGCAAGCGGGCCCTGCGCACGGCGGACTGGAGTTACGTGTTCCACTTCCACGGCCGGGAGGAGCTCTTTGATCTCCACGGCGACCCGGAGGAGGACGTGGCCCGGGAGCACCCGGATGTGGTCCGGGAGATGCGTCGCCTCCTGGAGACCGTGACGGCCTCCCTCCCGGTGGCCGCACAGGAGCGGGAGACTCTGGACGACGTGGATCGGGGCAAGCTCGAGGCCCTGGGCTATGCCGGGAGTACGACGGAGCGGTGATGAGCTCCTGGGCGGTGCGCAACAGGCTGGACGGACTCCAGGCGGGCATCGGCTGGGCACTGCCCCTGGTCCTGGCCGAGTGCGCCCTGGCCCTGCCCCGCTGGGGCGGTCTCGACACGCCGGTCCTCCGGGTGCTCTTCTTCCTGGCCCCCCTCGCCATGTATGGCGCCGTGGGGGCCCTCCTCGGCCTCCTCCACCCGCGCCTGGCGGCCCTGGCCGCGGCCGGCGGGATCCTGCGGGCGGCGCTCCTGCCCTTTCCCGGGGCCTTCGGGCTGCTGCGCCTCGCCACCGGGGCCGCCCTCGGCCTCCTCCTGCGCCGACTCCTGCACGGCCACGGCCGGCGGCGGCTGCTGTCGGCCACTGCCGCCGTCGCCGGCTGGGGCCTCCTGGGCCTGTCTCTTCTACACTTCTCCGAGCCCACGAGACAGGCAGAAATCTCGTATGC
>CAYMFV010000392.1:0-3282 GCA_964389745.1 uncultured Planctomycetales bacterium
GCCCAGGGCGGCATGGCGCTGCTGGAAGGCCAGGGGGCTCAGGGAGCCATCGAAGGGGCCCGGATCGTGCTCCAGGAAGCGCTCCCGCCAGGGCGATGGCGGCTGGTAGGGCGTGTGCACGTCCATGAAGTTGAGGAACAGGAACATCGGCCTCCCCCCCCCCTGGGCGGCGGCCAGGTGCGCGCCGGTCCGGGCCACCACCGCGTCGGCGGCGGCGGCCGCCGGGTCCCGGGGCCGGAGCAGGGTCACCAGGAGCTTGCCCGTGGTGAAGCCCCGGAGGCGCAGTCCGCCCCACCAGCGGCCTGGAGCGCTCCAGGCGAGGACCGCCTCGGCGGCCGCCGACAGGCCGCGGAGGCAGACCAGGGAGTCGTCGTAGAGGTGGAAGCCCCGGGCATAGCCCCGGGCCCGGCGCAGGACGAAGTTGGCGGTGACGCCGACCGTGGCGTAGCCCCGGCCGGCGAGGCGGGCGGCCAGGGTCTCGCCGGCATCCGGCCCGAGCCCCACGGCCGTGCTGAGGACGCCGTGCTCGGCCGGCGGCAGGCCGGTGAAGAGGGTGGCGTGGCTGGGCGGCGTGTGGCTGGCCGGGGCCTCGGCCCGGGCGTAGCGCACGCCCCGGGCCGCCAGGCCGTCGAGGACGGGGGTGCGGCCATCGCCGGCCCCGTAGCAGCCCAGGCGGTCCGCCCGGAGCGTGTCCAGGACCACCAGGGCCAGGTTGGGGAGGGCCGGGTCCACGGACCGGGCGGGGGCGCCGGGCAGGCGGCCGACGGCGGGCTCCGGGCCCGGGAGGACCAGTCCCGCCAGGGCGCAGGCCAGGGCCACGGAGGTCGCCAGGCGGCCCAGGAGGCGGACCGCCGGGCCCGGGGGCCCCGGCGCCGGACGCCTCGCCAGTCGGCGGGCCAGCCCGCCCCAGAAAAGGGCTCCGGCCAGGAGGACACCCCAGAGGAGGGGCCCGCCCGGCGTCGCCAGCCCGGCCAGGCCGGCCAGGACCGGGAGGAGGACCGCCGAGGCGCCCGCGGCCAGGCCGAGAAGGGTGCCGGCCGGACTCGCCGCCCGGGCCGGCGCGCCCAGGGCCACCGCCAGGCCCCAGAGAAGGGCCGGCGGCAGGAGCAGGATGTCCAGGAGGAGGGTGGCCGCCGGCCAGCCCGCGTCGGGGGCGAGCTTCGCCACCACGGCACCCTGGAGGACGGCGCCGACGGCGGTGGCGCCGAGAGCGGCGCCGAGGGGGCGGAGGAGGCCCATGCAGCAGCCGGAGTCCGGCGGCGCACCCGCCGGCCGGGACCGGGAAGGGTAGCATTCCCAGGGACGCCGGCCGGGCGGCCACCTTCCGTCCCCCCTCGCCGGGCCCCCGACCGCCCCTTCGCCACGCCGCCGTGTCCACCCGCATCCTCCACGGAGCCCTCCTCGGAGCCTTCCTGGCCGGTCTGGTCGGGATCGGCGAGTGCGTCGCTGTCCTCCTGGGCTACCCCTACCACCGGGATCCCGGCCTGTGGCTGGCGGCCGCCCCCCTGGACCTGGCGGCGGGAGCCGTCCTGGGGGCCGGCTGCGGCCTCCTCCTGCCCCTCCTGGCGCCCCGGCGTACCCGGGAGGCCCTTCCGGGTCCCTCCCTGGCGGCCGGCATCCTCGGCCTGGGGGCGGCCGCCGTGGCCGTCCTGCGCCTGCACCTGGATCTCCTGCCGGCCGAGGAGCCCTCGTTGGGAGTCCCGGCCCTGGCCCTCACCGCCCTGCTGGGCGCTGCCGGCCTGCTCCTGGCCCGCCTCCTGCGGCCGGCCTTCACCGGCCGCCGGGCCTGGCGCTGGGCCGCCCTCCTCTCCCCAGCCGCCTCCCTGGCCGGCATCCTCGCCCTCCTCTTCCTCGGCCTCCTGGGCCGCCTGCTGCCGGTCCTGCCGGCGCCCCAGGCCGGCTCCCTCGGCCCCCCCCCTCCGGCGACGGCGCCGAACGTGCTGCTGGTGGTCCTGGACACGGTCCGGGCCGACCACCTGGGCTGCTACGGCTACTACCGGGCCACGAGCCCCGAACTGGATCGGGTGGCGGCGGAGGGCGTCGTCTTCGAGCAGGCCTTCGCGGCGGCGCCCTGGACGCTGCCCAGCCACGCCTCCCTCTTCACCGGGCTGCACCCGCACACCCACGGCACGGGCTGGCAGTACCCCCGTCTCGGGGACTCCTACGCCGGCGGCCGGGATCCCCGGGCCAGCCTGTCCGTCTTCCACACCCTGGCCAGGGAGCTGACCCGCCGGGGCTGGGAGAGCTGCGGTATCTCCGAGAAGTCCTGGATCACCTACGAGACCGGCCTCACCCGGGGCTTCCAGCGCTACTGGGACTTCTCCCTGCCCGGGCCCGGGGAACGCCTCCTCCTGCAACGGGCCCTGGAACGGCTCCGGAGCCGGGGGCGGAGCGAGACGCCCCGCCGGGAGAAGGGTGCCGCCCGCATCATCGACCGGGCCATCGCCTGGCTGGCCGGCGGCCGGGGCCGGGATCGCCAGCGGCCCTTCTTCCTGTTCCTCAACCTGAACGAGGCCCACGATCCCTATCGCCCTCCTCTCGAGGAGGTGGAGCGCTTCCTGCCCGAGGGCGTGGATGCCGCCCGGGCCCTGGACCTGGACCCCCTGCAGACCCCCGAGCAGCGCAAGCGCTGGGAGTGTCGCCTCCGGGAGTGGGAGGAGCGGGAGCCCGAGATCCTCCAGGCCCTCTACGACGCCGAGATCCACTACCAGGACGCCCAGCTCGGCCGCCTCTTCCGGGCCCTCCGGGACCTGGACCTGATGGAGGACACCCTGGTGGTCGTGACCGCCGACCACGGCGAGGAATTCGGCACCGGGCGGCGCCTGGGCCACCAGTTCTCCCTGGGGGACGAGCTGCTGCGCGTACCCCTGGTCCTCCGCCATCCCAGGACCCTCCCGGCCGGCACGCGGGTGCCCCACCTGGCCTCCCTGGTGGACGTCTTCCCGACCATCCTCGACTTCGTCGAACGCTGCGGTTGCGCTGCCCCCCCCCCGGTGCCGGACCTCCTGGCCCTGGAGGGCGTCAGCCTCCTGGGCAGCATCGCCGAAGACGGGCGGCCGGCCCGGGACTTCGTCGTCGCCAGCTACGCCAATCCGACGCCCTACCTGCAGACCTATCCCTGCTGGTCCCAGGGCGATCCCCTGGCCTCGCCCCTGGCCGATCGGGCCCGGAGCATCCGCATGCTGCGCACGGCCAAGGACAAGGCGCTCCTCTTCGGCGACGGCGAGATGCGCCTGGTGGACCTGGCCCGGAACCCGCGGGAGGACCCGAACGGCCCGCAGC
>CAYMFV010000393.1:0-3281 GCA_964389745.1 uncultured Planctomycetales bacterium
TCCCTGGCCAGCGCCGACGACCCGGCCCGCCGGTTCTTCGGGGCCCCGGCGCCCCTGAGGATCCTCGGACCCGGAGAGGCCTGGGACGCGACCCTGCGGCCGACCCCCGACGAGCTCCACGCCCGGGGGCTGGCCGCCATGCAGCGGGGCGAGCAGGAACGGGCCTGGATCCTCCTCGAGCGCCTCTACCGGGAGCACGGCGAGCGGCTGCGGCCCGAGCCCTTCCAGGAGGTCGCCCGGGCCCTGCTGCTCCTGGCCCTGGATCGGGGTGCGGCGGCGGACGTGGTTCGCTACTTCGAAGCCCTCCGGGAGCGCCGTCCGGACACGACGCTGCCCCTGGACGACATGCTCCGGGCGGCCGCCGCCTACCGCTCCCTCCACGAGGAGGAGCGGGCCTGGGGCATGCTCCGGGCCGTCCTCGACGCCGCCTTCGTCCAGGAGGCCCGCCTGCCCGCGGGCCTGGAGCGAGCCGGCGCCACTGCCGAGGCCCTCGCCGTCGGCCAGCGGCTGCTCCTCGAGCACCCGCCCCTTCCCTCCCTGCGCAGCGCCGCCCTGGCCCGGGCCGACCGGCTCCTGGAGCTCGCCCCCCGGGCAGCCCGGGACGAGAGCCTGCGCCGGGCCGGCCTGGACCGGGGCCTCCTGACCCGGGATGCCGTCCTCCTCCTGTCCCGCTTCCTGGCCCTGCACCCGGACGACCCCCTGGCCCCCGAGGCCGGGCTCGCCCTGGTCAGCACCTGGCTGTCCCTGAAGGACTACGACAGTGCGCTGGCAACGGCCGCCGCCCTGGAGGGGATGGCTGCCCCCCCCCGCTTCGCCGACGCCTTCCGCCACGCCCACGCCGTGGCTGCCTGGCAGCTCGGCCAGGTGGACGAGGCCATCGGTCTCCTCCAGGACATCGTCGCTGCCCGCTATCCCGATGCCCAGGGCCGGCTCCAGCCCTCGGTCAACCACGACCTGGCGGTCTTCCTCCTCGGCAGCATCCACCACGCTCGGGGCGAGGCCGCCGCGGCCGCATCCTGGTACGAGCAGGTGCGCACGGTCTTCCCCGAGGCGGCCGCAGCCCTGGCCGACCTGCGGCGCAAGGTCCTGCGCCTGCCCGAGATCACCGCGGTGCGTCCGGACGCAGCCGTCCGCCTGGACCTCACCCTGCGCAACCTGGAGGAGGTGGACCTCCAGGTCCAGCGGGTGGACCTCATGACCCTCTACCTCCGGGAGAAGGACCTGTCCCGGGTGGCCACGGTGGACCTGGCGGGCATCCCCCCCCTCCTCACCCGCCACCTCGACCTGGGCGAGGACTGGCAGCTGCGGGACCGGGCCGTGGCGGTCGAGCTGCCTCTGGCCGACCCGGGGGCCTACCTGCTCATGGCCCGGGCCGGGGAGCTCCACGCCAGCGGCCTGGTGCTGGTCAGCGACCTCGACCTCGAGGTCCGGGAGGACGCGGGCGACGGCAGCGTCCGGATCCTCGTCCGGGAGGCGGGCAACGGCGCCTGGGTCCCGGACGCCGAGGTCCGGGTGGTGGGGTCGGTGGACGGCCGCATCCACCGGGGGCGCACCGATCCCCGGGGGGTCTTCGTCGCCCGGAGGGTCCAGGGCCTGGCCACTGTCATCGTCCGCCGGGGCCGCGGGGAGTACGCCTTCCACCGGGGCGAGGTCGCCCTGGGAGGCGACCGGCGCCGGGCTGGCAAGGCCGGTACCGGCCTCGAGGGCGACACCCTGCTCCGGAACATCATGGAGCTCAACACGGGCGTCCAGGAGCAGCGCCGCCAGCAGCAGGAGGCGATGCTCGAGCAGCTCGGCTACGTCGGGGTCGGCGAGGTGGAGTGATCCGCCGCCGCCAGGAGGAGGCCCTCGACCGTGGCGGCGAGGGCCTCCGGCGTGGTTCCGGACACCACCTCCAGCCACTGGAGGTCCGGGAAGGAACGCAGCCAGGTCTCCTGGCGGCGGACCAGGGTGCGGGTGCGGCGGATGGCCCGCTCCCGGGCCTCCTCCAGGGAGCACGCCCCGGCCAGGTGGTCCAGGACCTCCCGGTAGCCGATGGCCGCGGCCGCGGTCCGGCCGAAGCCGCCCCGGGCCTGGATCTCCCGGACCTCCTCGACCAGGCCGCCGGCGAGCATGGCATCGAAGCGCCAGGCGATCCGGGCCCGGAGTTCCCCCCGGGGCCAGCGCAGGGCCACCGCCGGCCGTCCCAAGGGCTGGCCCGGCCGCCACTGGCGCTGCCAGGCCGAGAGGGGCCGGCCGGTGGCCCGCCAGACCTCGATGCCCCGGGCCAGGCGTTTGTGGTCCCCGGCGTGGATCCGGGCGTGGAGCTCGGGGTCCACCCGGGCCAGCTCCGCCCGGAGCTCCCCGGCCCGCCCGGCGGCCAGGGCCGCCTCCACCTCCTCCCGGATGGCGGCGGGCACCGGCACCGGGTGCAGGCCCGCGCTCCGGGCCTTGAGGTAGAGGGCGGTGCCGCCCACGTAGAGGGCTACCCGGCCTCGGGCCGCCACGTCCGTCTCGGCCGCCCGGGCGGCCGCCAGCCAGCGGGCCACCGAGAACTCCTCCCAGGGGTCCACCAGGTCCAGGAGGTGGTGCGGGATCCCGGCCCGCTCCGCCGGCGTCGGCTTGGCGGTGCCCACGTCCATCCCTCGGTAGACGAGCATCGAGTCCGCCGACAGGATCTCGGCACCAAGGCGCCGGGCCAGGGCCACGCCGACGGCGCTCTTGCCGCTGGCCGTGGCTCCGAGGAGGAAGAAGCGGCGCCCGTCCACCGGCCGTCAGCCGCGCCGGGGGCGGAGCACCGCCACCGCCGAACGGGCCGGGTCCAGGACCTCCCGGGCCAGGGCCGCCACTTCCTCCCGGGTGATGGACGCCAGGACCTCCAGCCCCGAGAAGGGCACCGTGTCGTCCAGGAGGTCGTGAAGGACGGCGTTGGCCAGGGCGAAGGGCGTCTGCAGCCGGCTCACCGTCCAACCCCAGGCCGCCCGGCGCAGGCGCTCCAGGTCCTCCTCCCGGGGACCCTCCTCCCGGAAGCGAGCCAGGACCTCCCGGACGCCGGCGGCGAAGGCCTCGGGGTCGTCGCACTGGCCGGAGACCACCAGGTGCCCGTAGTCCAGGTCGCAGGACCATGCCGCGGCGAAGGAGTCGTCGGCCAGGCCCCGGCGGCGCAGCTCCTCCTGACCGGCGCTGGCGTCCCCCAGGGCCAGGTCGGCCAGGAGGGAACCTGCCCACTGCTGCCGGACCATGGCCTCCCCCCCCCCAGGGCCCCGGGCCGCCCGCCAGCCGATCCAGGCCCTGGGCCTGGC
>CAYMFV010000394.1:0-3278 GCA_964389745.1 uncultured Planctomycetales bacterium
GAGGACGCCGCCCGGGCCTTCCGGGAGGCCCTGGACCGGGCCCCCGGGGACGCGCAGGCCCTCCTCGGCCTGGCCGGGGGCCGGCGGGAGGCCGGCGACGCCGCCGGCGCCTGGGAGGCGGCCGCCGCCTGGCTGGAGGCCGCCGGCGACGAGGCCCAGCCCGCGGGCCTCCTGGTGGCGGGGCGGGCCGGTCTGGCCCTGGTGGCGGCGGAGGTCCGGGCCGGCCGGCCGGTGCCCGCCGCGGCCCGGACGGTCGAGGCGGCCCTGCGCCGGGCCCGGGACGCCGGCCTGGACGATGCGGTGGCCCCCCTGGCGGACCTCCTGGCCTGGGCCGGCGCCGGCCCGGCGGCCCGGCAGGTCCTGGTGGCCGCCCTCGCCGGAAGCCCGGACCGGATGGAGTGGATCCAGCGCCTCCAGAACCTGGACGCCAGCGACCCCGCCACCCTGGTGGCGGACCTGGAGGAGGTCCGGGCCGCCGTCCCGGGGAACGCGACCGTCCTCTGGTACCTGGGCGAGGCCCTCTACCGGCAGCAGGACGCGGCCCGGCGCCGGGGAGACTTCCTGACCGCCTACGAGGCCCTGGACCGGGCCGAGTCGGCCTTCCTGGAGTCCATGGCCCGGAACCCGGACTTCGTCGCCACCTGCCGCCAGTGGCTACACCTGGTACGCACGGCCCGGGGCTGGGCCCTCCGGGAGGAGGGCCGCCTCCAGGACGCCGCCCGGGCCTTCGCCACGGCCCTGGAGGCCGATCCCGACTCCCTGGAGGAGGGTCCCGATCCGGGGACCTTGTCCCTGGGCATCTACGCCGCCGTCGCCGACCTCCTCCGGGAGGGCCTCCTGGAGGACGCGGTCGACCTCCTCCGCCGGGTCTGCGGCCTCCACCCCGGCAACGCCGACTGGTGGAACAACTACGGCTTCGCCTGCCGGGAGCTCGGGGTCGCCCGCCTCCAGGCCGGCAAGGAGGAGGAGGCCCGGGCCCTCTTCGAGGAATCCTGGCGGGCCTACGGCCGCTGCGTGGAGCTGGCTCCCGACGACCCCCGGCTGGTCAACGACCGTGCCCTGATCGCCGTCTACTACCTGGACCACGACTGGGACCTGGCGGAACGGGAGTTGCACAGGGCCATCCGCCTCGGCACCGAGAAGCTGGCGGGTCTGCCCGCAGACGTTACCCGGGAGGAACGCCAGCGCCTCGAGGAGGCCGTCGGTGATGCCTGGGAGAACCTCGCCTACCTGGACGTGGTCCGCCGCCAGCGGACGGATCGGGCCGAGAGATACCTCACCGAGAGCGTGCGCTACTACCCCTACCAGGCCCGGGGGGGGGTGGCGAGCGTCCGGGAGGCCCTGGCCCGCCTGCGCGCCCGGGCGGCCGGCCAGGCGGAATCCGGCGAGGACTCCGGCTCCTGATCCCCCTTTCCGGCCCCTTGCACCGGGCCCTGCCCTCCGATCGCGAAGCGCCTCCAGACCATGCTCCTGACCGCCGCCCTGCTCCTCCTCTGCCCCCAGTCCGGCGACCTCGCCGCCGCCCTCCAGGACGCCACGGCCCTGGCGGAACGGGGCCAGTACGGCCGTGCCGTGGCGGTCCTCCGGGAGGCCGGCGCCGAGGACAGCCAGGACAGCGGGGCCCTGACCGCTCTGGGCACCTGGCTGCTCCGGGATGCCGAGGCCCGGGCCGCCGCCGGGCAGCTCAGGGGTCTGGCGGTGAACGACGCCTTCCTGGAAGCCGCCAATCTCCTGCGCCGGGCCACGGCCCTGCCCGCCGCCCCCCCCCGGGCCTGGGAGAACCTCTCCGAGGCCCTGCTCAATGCCGGGGACCCGGGCCACGCCCTGGAGGCAGTGGAGGAGGGCCTCGCCGCCCACCCCGACGAGCTGGCCCTGCTCCTCCAGAAGGGCCGGGTCCTGGCGGCCCGGGCGGCCCAGCGGGAGGGGCGGCCGGAGAAGCAGACCGCCGACCGCCGGGCCGCCGCCGAGGTCTACCGCCGGGCCATGGAGGGCCACCCCGGGAGCGCCACCGCGGCCGTGCGTCTCGGCGAGATGCTCGTCTACCTGGGCGACCGGGAAGGGGCCGTGGCCGCCTGGCGGGAGGCCCTGGCCCGCAACCCGGCGGAGGTGGACCTGGCCGCCGTGGGCCAGTGGCTGGGCAACGACAGCGCCGCCGACCTCCTGGCCGAGCGCAACGGGGACGACCCGGCCAGCCCTCTGGCCCTCTGGTACCAGGCCTGGTACGAGTTCTACGCCGAGCCCCGGCGCTGGCCCCAGGCGAAGGAGCACTTCCAGGAGGCCTTGCGCCGGGATCCCTCCTTCACCTCCTCCTGGTTCTTCCTGGGCGAGGGCGCCATGGCCGAAGGCACGCGCCTGGCCCAGGCCGGGGACCAGGCGGCCGCCGACCGGGAGTTCGCCCTGGCGGTCCAGGCCTGGGCGAAGTACCTGGAGGTGGCCGGCGAGGTCCAGGTCCAGCAGCTCGCCGCCATGGAGGACGGTGGCGAGGCCTTCGTCCAGAAGATCCAGTGGCTGGTCGCCCGGGCGATGCGCATCGGCGACGGTGACAGCGCCGGGATCCTGGCCCGCTGGGTGACCCGGGCCCGGCCCCAGGACCCGGTCGCCTGGAACAACCTCGGGCTGGTCCTCCGGGACACCGGCCACGCCGAGGAGAGCCTCCGGGCCTACCAGCGGGCCCTGGCCCTGCGTCCCGACGATCCCCAGCTGATGAACGACCTGGCGGTCATCCTCCACTACTACCTGCGCCGGGACGACGAGCAGGCCCGGGAGCTGTACCGGAAGGCCGCTGCCCGGGCCGAGGCGATCCTCCAGGCAGGCACGGAGCTGGACGAGGCCGAGCGCAGCCGGATCCAGACCGCCCTCCGGGACGCCCGGAACAACCTGGCCAGGCTGGAGGCCGGGGACCGGCGGCCGGGCTAGGTCCCGGACCCGGCCAGGAACCGGGGCAGGGCGGAAGCGTCCCGGAGGGGCCCGGCACAGGGCGGCCCCGGGCGATGGGCCAGGCGGACGGGCCGACCGGCCGGATCCAGGACCGCCAGGGTGGTGTCCACCGAGGCCCGGCGGTCGCCGTGGAGGCAGAGGGGGTCGGAGGCCGGACCATGGGCCCGGAGGAGCGGGCGGATCCCCCCCCACCACTCCAGGAAGTGGACCCCCGGGGCGGCCGGCAGGAGGGACCCGGGAGCCGGCCGGGGCGGCTGGCGGTGGCGGAGGAGCCAGGTCCCGGGCTCGAGGGTGCGGACGGGTCCAGGGGGGCCGGCGGCGGGCAGCTCCCGCCAGAGGAG
>CAYMFV010000395.1:0-3274 GCA_964389745.1 uncultured Planctomycetales bacterium
CGGGGCGGTGGACCCGGAGGTGGGGCGTGGCGGTGGCTGGGTGCGGGTGCGGGGCCGGGCCGCCGGGGGGCACCGCCTGACACCGGGGCCGGGGCGGGGGGCGGGGGGGCGGGGGGGGGGGGGCGTAGGGCCGGAGCACGCTGCCGTCATCCAGGACCACCTCCCCCCCCTCCTGGAGGAGGCGGCCGGGACCCCGGAGGTGGAGGCGCAGGACGCGCTCGCCGGCGGCCGGCTCCAGGTAGCGCCGGGCCAGCTCCGCCTCGCTCACGAAGACGGCGTGGCCGTCCCCGGGCCGGGCCAGGGGCTCGACCAGGACCGCCAGGGAGTCCGGGGCCGGGCTCTCGCCCAGCCAGGCCTGGAGCTCCTCCGGACCCGGGTCCATGGGCGGCGCCGCCTCGCTCCCGCCGCAGGCCGGCAGGAGGAGCAGCAGGACCGCCGGGAGGAGGGTCGGCTTCCGCGGGGGCATCAGGCGGGATCCGGCCAGGCCTCGGCCCGCTTCTTGTTCTTGTTCCACCACTTCACCCAGTCCAGGGGATCGGTGAAGGACTGGCCGGTGAGGGCCTCGAGAGCCTTGAGCCACGGCTGGCGGACGGTGCGGTAGACGCGGATGGAGTAGGTGTCGTCGATGTTCGTGGCGGCGTTGTGCCAGGCCTCCAGGAGCTTGACCAGGCGCTCGGTGCACTCCCGGCGGATATCGCCGGGGGCGTCCCGGAAGTGCACCAGGGCCCGGCCGGCCGCCGCCGCCACCAGTTCGTCCCGATAGTCGAGCTGGTCCACGATCTTCTTCCATTGATTCCAATCCCGGGTCATGCCCACCTGCTCGACGCAGAGGGCCTGGAACTCGTAGTCCCGGCTGACCCGCTTGTCGGCGAAGGCCCGCCACAAGTAGCTGGCGCCCTCCCCCCCCATCTGGCCCAGGGCGTAGGTCATGGTCACCCAGATCCGGCGGTTCTCCTCGGTGGGCCGCTTGCGCACGGCGAAGGCCTGCCAGACCGCCTTCACCAGGAGAGCCTGCTCCTTGCCCAGGTCCTTCTCCTCCTTCCGGAGGGCCTTGGGGTCGCCCTCCTCCAGCTCCCGGGCCTCGGCGATCTCCTGGCGCCGTTCCTCGTTGGCCTTGTAGCGGCCGACGAACTCGTCCAGGAAGGCCTTGATCTCGTCCTCCCGGTCCTTGCCCTTGAGGAGCTTCACATAGGCATCCAGCCGGTCCTTCAGGAGCGGCTCGTCCTGGGTTGTCGCCGAAGCCGGGAAGGCGGTCACCGGCAGGAGGAGGAGGAGCAGAGCGGCACGCAACATGACACACCAGCCTACGTGGGAGAGCCGGCCCGGTCTCGAAACTCCAGGTAGAGGGCCTGGAGACGCCGGCAGAAGGGGCCCTCGGCTCCCGGCAGGTCCTCCCGGAGGCCCAGGACCCGGGCCACCGGGACCACGCCGATGACGGCGTTGGAGACCAGGACCTCGGCGGCGGCCCGGAGGTCGGCGAGCTCCACCCGGGCCTCCCGGCCGGGGATGCCCGCGGCCCGGGCGGCCTCCAGGAGGGCCCCCCGGGTGACCCCGGCCAGGATGCCCCGGGTGAGCGGCGGGGTCCGGAGCTCCTCGCCGGTCCAGAGGAGCAGGTTCGAGGTGGTGCACTCGGCCAGGTCCCCGTCGATGGTGGGAAGCAGCGCGTCCCAGGCCCCGGCCGCCTCGGCCCGGCGCCGGGCCCACTGGACCTGGGCCCGGGAGATGAGCTTGGCGGCCGCCAGGGGGTCGGCGGGGTCCCGGCGCACCCGGGCGAGCTGCAGGACCACCTCCCGGGGCGGCGGGTTGGCCGGCCCGGCGGTCCAGAAGCGCAGGATCTCGCCATCCCCGGCTCCCCGGAGCACGGTGTAGCGGGCCCGCCAGGAGCCCGGGCCCACGTGGGGGCGCAGGGCCGGCCAGTCCTCGGCCAGGCCCCGGCCGGCGAGGTCCATGCCCAGGAGGGCGGCCGAGGCCCGGAGGCGGGCGTCGTGCCGGTCCAGGAAGGGGTCCGGCCGGCCGTCCTCCACCAGGAAGGTCTCGAAGATGCCCTCGCCCCGGAGGACCCCGGGGATCGCCGCGGGCAGGAACGGGTCGCCGGGCCGGAGGACCCGGCCGGCGCAGACCACCACATGGGTGGGATCGTGGATCCAGGACATCAGGGAGCGGGCAGGAAAGGGGTGGCGGGGGACGGGTCGGCGAGGGCGGTGAGGAAGCGGGCCTTGAGGAGGGTCTCCTGCCACTCCCGGGCGGGCTCGCTGTCCCAGACGATGCCGGCGCCGACCCGGAGGGACAAGCGTCCCCGGGCGACGACGGCGGTGCGGATGCACACCGAGAGGCGGCCGGCGGGCTCCGGGCCCGGGAACCACCCCACGAGGGTACCGCAGAAGGGGCCCCGGCCCTCCCCCTCCAGCTCGGCGATGGCCCGGAGCGCCGCCACCTTGGGGGCGCCGGTGACCGAGGCCGGGGGGAAGGTGGCGGCGAGCAGCCGGCCGATCCCATCCCCGGGGGACCAGCGGGCGTCCACGGTGGCGGTCCGGTGGTACAGGGTGGGGAAGGCCTCCACCTCGCCGCCGGAGCGGACCCGGACGCCCCCCGGGGGGGCCAGGCGACCCAGGTCGTTCCGGGCCATGTCCACGATCATGGTCAGCTCGGCCCGCTCCTTGGCCGAGGCCTCCAGCGCCGCCCGGGCGGCGGCATCGGCAGCCGGCTCCCCCACCCGCCGGGCGGTGCCCTTGATGGGCCGGGTGCGCAGGCGGTCGCCCCGGACCTCCAGGAAGCACTCCGGGCTCCAGGAGAGCAGGGCCCGGCCCCGGCGGTCCTCCCAGTAGCCGCCCCAGGCGGTGGGCTGCCGGCGGCGGACGGCCAGGTGCAGGCGCCGGGGGTCCGCCGGCGCCGGCCCCTCGAGGCGGTGGGAGAGGTTGGCCTGGTAGAGCCCGCCGGCGGCGATGCGCTCCCGGAGGGCCGCCACCCGGGCCTGCCAGGCAGCCGCCGACACCACCGGCTCCAGGGGGGGGGCGGGGAGGTCGCCGGGCTCCGGGGGGGGGGGGGCCAGGAGCCGGCGCCAGGTGGCGGGCAGCGCCTGGCGCTCCCGGCGGCTGCTGGCGGCCGGGGCGTCCCGGGGCTCGGCCCAGAGGAGGAGCAGGCGCCCACCGGCGGGCGGCCCGGCCCCCGCCGCCCGGGAGCGGGCCAGGGGGGAGGCGGGGAGGGCGGCGGGATCCGGGGCCACCCAGGGGAAGGGCTCCCAGGCGTGGTAGGACACGGAGGGCAGCCAGCCGGG
>CAYMFV010000396.1:0-3268 GCA_964389745.1 uncultured Planctomycetales bacterium
CGACCGTGGTCGAGCGCTGGCTGGGGCGGGAGAGGAAGCTCGGGCGGATCGAGGTGTATCCCGACTTTCGGACGAATACGGTCCTCGAGTTCGAGGAGCCCGTGAAGCTCAACCGCCTGCGTCTGCGCATCGTCGGGATCACCGGTGGCAAGCGCGGAAGGGCGCGGGTGGGCTTCAGCGAGCTGGAGATCCAGGGGCGGCGGTAGGCGAGATCAGGATGCCACTCGCTCAGCGGTCCCCCGTGCCGCTGTCGGCCGGCTCGGGCGGGTCCATCTCGGCCTCGACCTGCTCGGAGATGACCTGCAGGCCCATCGTCGGGTACTGCTTGACGAGAGCTTCGAACCTGGCCCGAGCGGCGTCGGCCTCCTCGATCCTGCCCTGGCGGTGCAGGATCATCGCCCGGAGACCATCGCCATGGGTCCACTCCGTGCCCGTGTAGGCCGGGGCGGCTTTGCAGGCTCGTGTCAAGGTGTCGGCAGCGAGGGCGAGGCGGTCCGCATACGGGAGGCCGCGCTTCTCCCGGAAGCAGGCGAGCCGGAAGTGCAGCCAGGCCAGGGTGTCGAGATAGAAGGGCATCTCCGGCTGCATGGCGCACAGGCGCTCCTGGATGGCGATGACCTCGAGCAGGCCCTGCTCGTCGTTCGGTGGTTGCAGCGCCTTGCTCCAACTGTTGTTGTTCACCGCGTAGCGGTCTTCCCACGCCTCCTCGCAGGCGGCCAGGACATCCGCCGGATGGCCAGGGAGGTCCTGCGCAGAGCGGATGCGGGCGCGGACGCGTTCCAGCGAGACCTCCTCGCTCAAGGCCTGGAAGACCCATGCCCTGGCGCGGGCTGCTCTTCCCATGTGCTCGCTCAGGGCCTGGAGACGCACGGGGGCTGCAAGCTTGAAGCGGAGGATCTCGGGGTCACTCAGGCGCGTGGTCCGTCCTCCCTGGAGGTCGCGGCAGGTCCGCAGCTCCGGCAGCAGGCCCGCCGCCGCCGGGTCGATCGGCCAGCGACCCAGGGCCCCGGCCTCGTCAGCAGCCAGGATCCACATCCCGTCGGCCGAGATCTCCAGGTCGCGGATCGCGCTGCCCTTGCCCCGGTACTCGAGAGAGATGTGTCCACCTGGCACGTCCAGGAGGAGGATGCGTCCCTCGACAGTACCGATGGCAAGCAGACCCCCGTCGGGATGGGCAGCAAGCGCGCGGATCTCCCCCCGGTCACTGGTGAAGATGACCTGCCTGCCACCGGTGGCCGCGTTGGCGATCGTGAGCTCGTTGCGCACGCTGTAGGCGATCCAGGAGCCGGAGCGCGATGCCTCGCAAGAGCGGTCCAGGAACATGCCGACCACCGCGTTCCACAGCTCCTGCCCGGTCGAGGCATCCACGACCGACAGTCCGTTGTCCTCGAGCACCAGGAGCCTGCCGGAGGTGGCAAGAGGTTGGATGGAGGCTCCTCCCCGTCTCCTCCCGGAGAGGCGCCAGCGGGTACCACCATCCGGTGTCGTGGGGAAGGCCGCCGCGACCAGCGCCGAGGTGGTGCAGTAGAGGACGTCGCCAGATGGTGAGAAGGCGAGCCCGCGGACGATGCCACCAGGGGTATCCAGGAGGAGGCGCGTGTCGGGAGCCTCGGAGGGGGCGATCCAGACCCTGCCCTGTCGGTCCCCGAAGGCCAGGCGTGCGCCATCGCGGCTGAAGGCGGCAGCCGAGCAGCCCGTCAGGGTCCTGATGCGCTCTCCGTTCCGGGCGCTCCAGATGGTCACGGACTCCTCGCCAACAGTCAGGATGAGTTCGCCGCGTGGATCCACCAGCAGGCGCAGGGGAGCAGGCTGGCGACCTGACGTGCGCATCGTGGATCCCGTGTGCAGATCACCGAGCACGAGGTCGCCAGCCTCGCCGAGGCTGACGGTGCGCGGCCCCGCACCCAGGAAGGAGGCGGCGAGAACGGCCTCGCCCGGGTGTGCCTGCAGGGCCGGAAGCAGGACGCGGGACGGCTCCAGCCGCCAGATCCGCACCTGGCCCCGGCCGTGCCCCGTTGCCAGCTGCATGCCCCCGGGTCGCAGGGCAACTGCGTGGATGCTGGTGGAATCGCCATCCAGCGTGCAGACTGGCTGTGCCTGCCGCAAGGGCCAGATGGCTGCCACGCCGGCTCCCAGGCCCAGGACACTCATGTCCAGACCGCCAGAGGAGACACGGACGGGGGCGGCGCAGGCGCCAGGAGTGGAGCCCCGGCGCACGCTGGGAGCGGACCAGGTGATGCTCTCCACGGGCTGCTCGCGACCGGCGGCGACGGGCAGGAGCAGGCTACCGGTCGCGGTCCTGGCTGGCCTTCGCACCGTCGTGCCCGGCCAGGCCAGCTCCTCGCAGGGAGCCCCGGTGGCCGCCGCACGCACCAGGAGCCTGCCCCGGTCGTCGACCACGAGAACGTGGCGGCCGTCCGGCGTGAAGCCTGCCCACCGCTGCCAGCGCCCCGAGCACACGCTCCGGGCGAGCAGCCGGCCTTCCTCGACGTCCCAGACGCGCATCACCCGGTCCCTGCCAACCGTCACGACGCGTTCGCTAGCAGCGTCGAACTCGGCCGAGCTGACCAGGTCGTTGTGGCCGTCCAGCTCGTGGAGGCGTTGCAGCTCCCTTCCCGTGCGGATGTCGTAGAGGATGGCACACTGGCGCAGGCCAGCGGCGACCAGCAGCTTGTCCCCTCCAGGGTGGAAGGCCACCAGTCGACCCAGGGATGCGTGCTCGAGGGGACCGGCGTAGCCGTCCAGGGAATGCAGCAGGCGGCCTCCGGGAAGGCTCCACACGCGGACCTTCCCGTCCAGGCATGAGGTGGCGAGCAGGTTGCCACCTGGCGAGAAGGCGAGGCCGACCACCGGGGCCGGGTGGGGGAGCGCGACCTGCCGTCGCCAGTCCTCTGTGCTCCAGACGAAGACCTCTCTGTCCCGTGCGGAGGTTGCGAGCCACAGTGCATCCGGGCTGTACGCGATGTCAAGGATCTCTCCCGCGTGCCCCAGAAGGGTCCGGACCTCCGCACCAGGCAGCAGCGACCGCTCCCAGGCCAGTCCCTGCAGGCGCCGTGCCTCGGGCGAGTCCTCCATCTCGCGTGCCTCGGTGGCGAGGACCAGGGCCGTCCCGGGCTCGGTGGCGAGGGCCACATCCGCGGCGTCGAGGTAGCGGCGCACGAGTCCCGCCTGCTCCGCCTGTGCATTCCGCCGCTCCGCCACGATCCCCATGCCACCGGCGAGGAGAGCGAGCAACCCGGCCGCGAGCAGCAGGGAGGCGGTTCTCGGG
>CAYMFV010000397.1:0-3250 GCA_964389745.1 uncultured Planctomycetales bacterium
CCAGGACCCGGGCCGGGGGCCGGCCCGCCACCGTCCCCTGGAGGAGGCGCAGGGCCATGCGCGTGGTCCCGTGCCGGCCGGTCCCGAAGGCCGAGCCCACCGGCAGCCGCAGGAGCCGGTCCCCCTCCCGGAGGGGCAGCCCGTCCGGAGCGAGAGGGTCGGGGGCCACCACCAGCCGTCCGCAGCGGAAGGGGCGCCAGCGCCGGCGCCAGAGGGCCTCCCAGTCGGCCTCCCCTCGCTCCTCCCACTGGAGGCGCCAGCTCCCCGGCGCCCACGCCAGGCTCCGGGCCAGGCTCCGGATCCGCGCCTCCAGCCGCGGCCGGTCACCGATCCGGGCCAGGAGGACAACCCGGGCGGGCCGGCTGGGCCTGGCGTCCGGCTCCCCCTCCAGGTGCCCGGCCGGGAACTCCTCCTCGCCGGCCGCCGGCCCGAAGCCCTCCTCCTGGAGGAGCCAGAGGACGGTCTCCTCCCACTCCCGGGGCAACTCCAGGACGACCCGGGCCCGGGGCGGCCCGGGGGCAGCCGCCGGGGGCTCCGGTTCCGGGGGCGCCGGGGTCACGGGCGGCATTCTAGGATGCCGTCATGGTGCGCAAGGCCTCCCCCGGGAAGCGTCCGGCTTCCCCCCCCCTCGAGCCCCTGCCCGCGCGCAAGCGCCGGGCGGCCCGCATCCTCCGCCGGCTCCGCAGCCTCTACCCCGAGGCCACCACCGCCCTGGAGCACCGGGATCCCTGGCAGCTCCTGGTGGCCACCATCCTCTCGGCCCAGTGCACCGACGAGCGGGTCAACCAGGTGACGCCGGAGCTCTTCCGCCGCTACCCGACGATCCGCCACTTCGCCGAGAGCCCGCCCGGGGAGCTGGAGGAGCTGATCCGCTCCACCGGCTTCTTCAACAACAAGGCGAAGGCCCTCCGGGGGGCCGCCCGGGCCATCCTGGAGGAGCACGGCGGCCGGGTGCCCGACTCCATGGAAGCCCTCCTGGGCCTCCCCGGAGTCGCCCGGAAGACCGCCAACTGCGTCCTCGGGGCGGCCTTCGGCCGGAACGAGGGGGTGGTGGTGGACACCCACGTAGGGCGCCTGGCCCGGCGCCTGGGGCTGAGCGCCGCGCAGGACCCGGTGAAGGTCGAGCGGGACCTGATGACGCTGTTCCCCCGGAAGCACTGGACCTGGCTGGCCCACGCCCTGATCCTCCACGGCCGCCAGACCTGCACCGCCCGGAAGGCCCGCTGCGAGCAGTGCCACCTGGCACCGGCCTGCCCCAGAATCGACGTTTGACAGTTGACGGAAACTGGCAGATAGGCCACAATCCCCGGGTCATGGTCCCGCCTCCCCCGGAAGCGGCCGGCCCCGGGCCGGCCCTGGACATCGCCGAGCTGGCCCGCCGGGCCGGGGTGTCCAGCCGCACCATCCGCTACTACGGGGAGCTGGGTCTCCTGCCCGCCACCGGCCGCGGCCCGGGGGGCCGGCGCCTCTACGGCCCCGAGGCCCTGGAGCGGCTCCGCTTCATCGGCCGCCTCAAGGGCCTGGGACTGACCCTGGAGGAGATCGGCCGCCTCAACCGGGCCTTCGCCCGGGGCAGCACCCCGGAGCTCCTCGGCGAGCTGGAGGTACTCCTGGACCAGCAGCTCGCCACGGTGGACCGGCGCCTGGAGGAGTTACAGAAGCTCCGCCAGGAGCTGGTCGTCTACCGGGACCGGATCCGGACCCGGCGCGCCCGCACCGCCCCCACCCGACCCGCGACGGCATGAACCCCCGCACCGACGCCACTCCCGAGGCCCCGCCGGCCGAGGCTCCCTTCCGGACCCGGAACAAGGTCCGGGTGGTCACCGCGGCCTCCCTCTTCGACGGTCACGATGCGGCCATCAACATCATGCGCCGCCTCCTCCAGG
This sequence comes from uncultured Planctomycetales bacterium, assembly GCA_964389745.1. GTDB lineage: Bacteria > Planctomycetota > UBA1135 > UBA1135 > UBA1135 > CAYMFV01. The sequence goes on from CAYMFV010000397.1 coordinate 1,887, forward strand.
CCCAGGGCGCCGAGGTCATCCACCTGGGCCACGACCGCTCGGTGGAGGAGATCGCCGAGGCCGCCATCCAGGAGGACGCCCAGGCGGTGGCCGTCTCCTCCTACCAGGGCGGCCACATGGAGTTCTTCACCTGGCTGGTGGAGCTGCTGCGGGAGCGGGGCGCCGGCCACGTCAAGGTCTTCGGCGGCGGGGGGGGGACGATCACCGAGGAGGAGATCGAGGCCCTGCACCGGGCCGGCGTGGCTCGCATCTTCTCGGTGGCCGACGGCCGGCGGATGGGTCTCACGGGGATGATCCGCTGGCTGCTGGCGCAGGCCGACTTCCCCACCGCAGCGCCGGACGCCCCCCTCCCCGAAGGCCTCGGGCAACGGCAGCCGGGGGCCGTCGGCCGCACCCTGACCCTCATCCAGACCCTGCACGCCGCCGGCCACGAGCGCCTGCCGGCGCTCCGGGAGGAGCTCCGGGCCCACATCCGGCCCGAGGCGCCCCGAGTCCTGGGCATCACCGGCACCGGCGGCGCCGGCAAGTCCTCCCTGGTGGACGAGCTGGTGCGCCGCTTCCTGGACCGCTTCCCGGACCGGACCGTGGCCATCCTGGCGGTGGACCCGACACGCCGGCGCACGGGGGGGGCGCTGCTGGGCGACCGCATCCGCATGAACGCCGTGCACGGGCCCCGGGCCTACATGTACTCCATGGCCACCCGGCGCTCGAACCTGGCCACCTCCGGGGCGGTGGGCGACGCCCTCCTCGCCCTGAAGGCCGCCGGCTACGACCTGGTGATCCTGGAGACCGCCGGCATCGGCCAGAGCGGCAGCGAGGTCGTCGACCTGTGCGACCTCTCCCTCTACGTGATGACCCCGGACTACGGCGCCCCGACCCAGCTCGAGAAGATCGAGATGCTGGACTACGCCGACCTGGTGGCCATCAACAAGGCGGACAAGCGGGGCGCCCTGGACGCCCTGCGCTACGTGCGCAAGCAGGTGCAGCGCAACCGGGGACTCCACGACCGGGACCCGGAGGAGATGCCGGTCTTCCTGACCGCCGCCAGCCACTTCGGCGACCAGGGCGTGGACAGCCTCTTCGAGGAGCTCCTGGGCCAGCTCGACGAGCGGGACCCGGCCCGGGACTGGTCCGCCCCCCCCCTGCCGCGCCGGGTCAGCGACGTGCCCATGGTGGTGCCCCCGGCCCGAGAGCGCTACCTGGCGGAGATCGCAGAGGCCTGCCGGGCCTGGCGCCACCGGGTCGAGTCCCAGGCGGCAGTCGCCGCCCGGGCCGACGGCCTGACCCGGGCCCTGGCCGAGCTGGGCGACACCGTCCCCCCCCCGGGCGAGGACTACCCGCCCGAAGCCCTGACCGACGACGCG
>CAYMFV010000398.1:0-3247 GCA_964389745.1 uncultured Planctomycetales bacterium
CGGGCAGAGCGGGGGGGGGCCGGGGGGCAGCGAGCGGAGTGGGGAGGGGGGGCGGGGGGGGGGGAAAGGGTGCTGAGGCGGGATCGGAGTGACGTGGCCGGGAAGTGGTCGCCACCCACAGCATGGCGCGGGCGCGGGCCGCCGCCCGGCGCGCCGGGCGGATGAAGGCAGGAGAGCTGCGCGACCTGGGGGCGTTGCGGGAGGCGGTCCGCCCGCATGCGGCGGGCCAGCGCGCCGCGCTTCCCCGCAAGGTGTACCGGGCCCTTCGTGACGTGCCGGACATCTGGCCGCTGGCGGCGCAGATCCCCGTCGCGCTCGACGAGGTGCGGGAGTCGGAGGATACGAACGCCGGAAGGGTCCTGAACGGCAAAATCGAGAGCTGCCTCGGCCACCAGCCGGAGGCCTACTACGCGGTGCTTCTCTTCGATGGCGACCGGATGGGCGCCTGGATCTCGGGAACGGAGCCCGATCTGACGCTCCCCTTCGAGGCCACATGGCATCCGAGCGTCACCGCCGCCCTCACGTCCCGGGGGCGGGTGGACGGCCGGCTCGCGGACTATCTCAAGATGAAGCGCCCGGCCTCGCCGGCCCGGCACGCGGCCATCTCCTCGGCGCTGAACGGGTTTTCCCTCCACGTGGTCCCGTGGGTGGTGGAGGAGGTCTTCGCCGGAAAGGTGATCTACGCCGGCGGCGACGACGTGCTGGCCATGCTCCCCGTGGACGACGTGCTGCCCTGCCTGCTCGTTCTTCGCTGCGCCTACGCCGGCCTGGTCCCCGCCGGCGACGAGGACACCATAGCGGCGCTGCTCGGAGAGGCAAACGAGAGCCCCGGGCGTATCGGCGGCGGTTACGTGCTGCTCGGCGGCAAGAACGGCCGCCTGCTCCGGATGATGGGCCACAAGGCAACCGCCTCGGCCGGCGTCGTGGTGGCCCACCACCAGACGCCCCTCCAGGCGGTGATCCGAGAGGCCCGGGCCGCCGAGCGCCGGGCCAAGAACGAGGGCGGCCGCAACGCCTTCTCGATCTCCCTGATGAAGCGCTCCGGCGGGACGACCCGGTTCACCGCCGGTTTCGGGTTTGGCGGCCCGGGCGCCACGCCGGAGGAGTGGAAGGTGAAGACCGCGAAAACGACTCCCCTTGGGGCGCTGTTCGCTCTCAGGGACACGCTGGCCACCGAAAATGTCTCGCGGCGCGCCGCCTACAACATCCTGGCCTGGCTCCCGGACATTCCGCCGTCGCCGGGGGGTGTGCTGAACGGGGAGGCCTACACCGAGATGCTCCGTCGGAACGTGGCCTGGCAGCTCCGGCGTCAGGGCGTGGGCCGCGGGGCGGACCCTCCCACGGATCACGCCGAACGGCTCGCCGAGGCGCTGATGGCGGCGGCCGTCGCGGAGGCGGAACGCCGGAAGACGGAAGGTCGGTTCACGTACACGGGCTACCTGGAGGGGATGCTGACGGTGGCCGAGTTCCTGGCCCGGGAGGGGAGAAAGATTTCCCGCGAGAACACCGGCCGGCCGGCGGAGAGCAAGGACGCCGGGGAAGGAGGTGCGTCATGACGGTCTGGCGGTTGATCCGTCCGCTCGATGTCCTCTACCTCCGCGGCAACCGGCTGTTCGGGGGCGGCGGCGATCACTCGGAGGCGCTGATGCCACCGTGGCCCAGCCTCTTCGCCGGGGCGATCCGCTCCCGCATGCTGGTCGACGCCGGGGTGGACCTGGGCCGGTTCACGGAGGAAAACGCCACGGCTCCGCCGGCGCTGGTCGACGCCCTGGGAACGCCTTCCGAGCCCGGCAGCTTCCGCATTTCCGCTGTGGCCTTGCTGCGCCCCGGCGAAGGAACCACGCCGGCTGCACCGGTGTTCCCGCTGCCCGCGGATGTCGTGGTCACACGCCGAAAACGGGGGGGCGATCGGCCACCCAACACGAACGGGGAGCTTGCGCCCGATGAGCTCGAGGTCACCCGTCTCGAGCCCGTCCCAGCCGCCTTCGCGCCGCGCGACGCTGCGCCCCCGGGGGCCCGGGCGCGGCGGCGGGACGGGGAGGAGGCCGCGGGGGGGCGGGCCGGCACGGCCGCGGAGGGGGTGGTGCGCGTGCGGGCGTTCCGACGAACCAGGAACCTCGTCACCGGCAGGGTGCGCCTGCGCCTCCGGGGCGGCGAGGCGGAGCTGCCACCAGAGCTCGCTTCCACCCCCCCCCTGAAGCTCCTCCTCTCGGACCTGGGCGACAACGCCTACCTGGCCTGGCCCGACGGCCGGCTGCTGCGCTGGGACTGCCGGGACCTGGAGCATCCGGTCCTGGCGGAGACGGTGGACCTGCTCCGGGACGGGGCCGCCCGGCGCCTGACCGCCCTGGGCTTCCTTCTTGGCCGCACCAGCCTCGCCGCCGGGGACGAGCGCGGCGGGGTCCGGGTCTGGTTCCGGATCAAGCCCGAGGGGGCGCCGACCCCCGACGGGGCGTTCCTGGTGCCGGCCCACGAACTGGACCCTGGCAGTGCGGCGGTCACCGCCCTGGCCGCCTCGGGCCGCAAGCGCATTCTGGCTGTCGGCCACGCCGACGGCAGCGTCCGCCTGCACTACGTGCCAAGCGAGCGTCTTCTGGGCGAGGTGCGGCTGGACGCGGAGACCCCCGTGGACGCCCTGGCCATGGCGCCCAAGGACGACGGCCTCCTGGTCGCCGCCGGGGGGGGGCTGCACCGCTTCGGTTGCGCGCTGCCGCACCCGGAGACGACCCTGGGGGCGATCTTCGGCAAGGTCTGGTACGAGGGCTACACGGAACCGGCCCACGTCTGGCAGTCCTCCAGCGCCGGCGACGATTCCGAGCCGAAGTTCGGGCTGGTGCCCCTGATCTTCGGCACCCTCAAGGCGACTCTCTACTCGCTGCTCTTCGCCGTGCCCATCGCCTTGCTGGCCGCCGTCTACAGCAGCGAGTTCCTGCACCCCCGGAGCCGGGCTCGGGTCAAGCCGGCCATCGAGCTGATGGCCAGCCTGCCCAGCGTCGTCCTCGGGTTCCTGGCGGCCCTGGTGGTGGCGCCCTGGGTGGAGGACTACGTCCCGGAGACTGTCCTCGCCCTCTTCACCCTGCCCTTCGCCTGCCTGCTCGGTGCCCACCTCTGGCAGCTCCTCCCCGGCAGCCGGGGCAGTCGCCTGGCCCGCCTGCGCCTGCCGGCCATGTTTCTGACCGTGCCCCTGGGCATCACCCTGGCGGCCCTCCTGGGGCGCCCGGTGGAGCGCCTGCTCTTCGCCGGCGAC
>CAYMFV010000399.1:0-3238 GCA_964389745.1 uncultured Planctomycetales bacterium
GGGCTTCGCCCGGGCGGCGCCGGCCGAGCTCACGATGCTGCCCGGCGCCGACCACTTCTTCACCGGACGCCTGGAGGAGGTCCGAGCCTGGACGGCCCGGACCGTGCAGGCGTTCCTGCCGAGCTAGTGCACCACCAGCAACGCCGCGGAGGAGGGGCGGGGCGGCTCCTGGAGGGAGATCTCCAGGGCCTGCCACCAGAGCTCGTGGCCGGCCAGGACCGGCGGCAGATCCACCAACAGCCGGGCCGTGCCGGCGGGATCGGCGCTGGCCGCGCCGAGGCGGAAGAGCGGGATGTCCAGGGCCAGGTCGAGGGGACCGGCCTTGGTCCAGCCCCAGTGCCAGGCGCCCAGGTACTCGCACCAGGCGCCGGGCAGGACGTCCTCGAGGACGAGTTCCACCGGCTGGCCGGCGGGTGCCGCCGCGGGTCGGGCCGCGGGCCGGGGCCGGAGGTACCAGCCCACGACCCGGTCGCCGGCCGGCGCGGCGGCGTTGGGGTCACCCAGGAGCAGGTCGCCCCGGCCGTCGCCGTCCAGGTCGCTGCCCGCGGCCGCGGACCAGCCGAGGCTGGAGGCCGGATCGCGACCGGCGGTGGCCCGCAGGACCACCTCGCCGCCCGCGGACAGGATGTGGGCCCGTCCCCCCCCCTGGAGGTTGGGTCCGAAGGGCTCGGTGACCACCAGGTCCGGGAGGCCGTCCCGGTCCACGTCGCCGGCGTCGGCCAGGGCGGCGCCGAAGGTGCCCGGGAAGAGGCGCGGCCTGGCCCAGGTGGCCAGGATCTGGCCGTCGGTGGGCGAGACGATGAGCACGCGGCCGCCCTGGTCGCCGGTGACGACGCCGGGTGTCTCCTGGACGGCCAGGTCCCGGAAGCCGTCGCCGTTGGCATCGCCGATAGCGACCAGGTTCCGGCCGACGATGGAGTTACCGTCGGCGAGGGGCAGGACGCGCAGGGTCCGCCCGCTCACTCCGGAGAGGATGTGGATGGCGCTGCGTCCCGGCCGCGCCAGGTCGGGGGCGCCGCTGGCGATCTCGGCGACGCCATCGTGGTCCAGGTCGTCGAGGACGGCCAGGCTGGAACCGAGGCTGGCGGCGACGTGGGGCCCGTCGGCCCGCCACAGGAGGGCACCGGTGCGGCCGGACCAGGCCAGGACCGCGCCCGCGAGGTCCGGGGCGGAGCCGGGGGCACCGGCGACGAGGTCGGGCACGCCGTCGCCGTCCAGGTCCCCCGGGCCCGCCAGGGCGGAGCCGAGGGCACCCACGTCCCGGGGCCGCCAGGCCTCGAGGACCCGGCCGTCGGCGCCGGAGAGGAGGAGGACGGCGCCGGTGTCGGTGGCGCCCCGCCATTCCCGGGGTGCGCTGGCGAGGACGTCGGGGACGCCGTCGCCGTCGACGTCGCCGCAGGGCGCCAGGGCCAGGCCCAGGCCGCCGCTGGTGCGCTCGCCGTGGGTCTCCCAGAGAAGGCGCCGGCTGGCCCCGGACCAGGCCCAGACTGCCCCGGCGAAGGGCTCGAGGAGGGAGTCGGCCGGTGCCCCGACCACGATGTCGGGCACCCGGTCGCCGTCGAGGTCGCCGGCGAAGGCGACGGTGGTTCCGAACTCCGAGCCCGGGACCGGGGAAGAGATCTCGAAGTCGTAGTCGTGCTGGGGCGGGGCCCCGGGGAGGAGCGTGCAGAGGAGCAGCAGGTCGAGCATCGGGCAGGTCCAGTCGTCTGCGAACAGAGGTGCGCCCGTATAGCTGCCACCCGGCTGCCGGTCGCACGAAGCCCTCCCGTTCTTCAGGGGGGGGGAGAGGACGGAAAGGACCCGGACGGGCACAAACGTACCCGTCCGGGCCATCCCCCTGTTCTGGTTTCCGAGTTCCGGGAGACTCGGGTGCGATCCTCCCGGGTTCGAATGCCCCGGCAGGCGCCGGGACACCGCAGGGGGAGCAAACGGCGTGCCAGCCCCGGTGCCGGCGCCGGCCCCCCGGCACTGGTGCGGGAGCGCACAGTTCTTCTTCCCGGCGCACGGGCCGGCCGCGACGGCACAATCCGGGCATGCCTTCCGGCTGCAAGGACCCCGCCATCCGCACCACCCTCCTGCCCCGGGACACCAACGCCGCCGGGACCATCTTCGGCGGCGTCATCCTCTCCCACATCGACCTGGCCGGGGCCGTGGAGGCCCACCGGGTCAACCCCCGGCGGCGCTTCGTCACCGTCGCCATGAAGGAGGTGGTCTTCCACGAGCCCGTCTTCCTCGGCGACCTGGTCTCCTTCTACACCCGCCTGGTCCGGGTGGGCCGGACCTCGGTGACCGTCCAGGTGGACGTCATCGCCCAGCGCCGGGCCGACCCCAGCCAGGAGGTGGAGGTGACCACCGCCGAGGTGACCTTCGTGGCCGTGGACGACGACCGCCGGCCGGTGCCGATCCGGGACGAGGAGGCGGCGTCAGGGACGGGCTGACCGCACCTGCCAGGAGGCCACCAGCCGGGGCGGGTGGTCCCGGAGGAAGTCGGCCCGGAACCAGGCCGGCTCCGGGCGGCCGCTGCAGTCCGCTGCCGCCGGCAGGCCCAGGGAGTGGAGGAGGGTGGGGGCGACGTCCTCGGCCCCCAGGGCGGGCAGGAGGGCGCCGCTGCGGAAGGGGCCCCCGGCCGCCACCACGAGCCCAGGCTCTCCCGGGGCCGTCCCGGGGAGGAGGAGGAGCACCCGGGGGTCGCCCTCCAGGCGCACCAGGAGGTTGCCCAGGGTCAGGTCCAGGAGGTCGAGCAGGGCCTCCTCCAGGGGACCTCCGGGAGGCGGGACGGCGTCGACCAGGAGGGTCTCCCGGAGGACGAGGACCGGCGGGCGGTGGGGGTCCTGGGACAGCTCCTCCAGGACGACGTAGGCGAAGTCCCGGCGGGCCTGGAAGCGGACCAGGGCCTCGACCAGGCCGGGCGCCACCTCGATCGCGGGCTTCCGCGCCGGTTCGCCGTGCGCCACCTGCGCGAACGCGGCCACGACGACCACCCCCACGCTCAGCATTGCGATGAGTACGTTCCGCATGCCTCCCCCTTTTGCCCGCGGGGTGCCCCGTATCCCCGCCGTTAACGGATTACTGGCGTCGGCACGGGTTGTCAACAAACGCCGCTGGCATCCGTGCCGACGGCGAAGTAAGAACAGGCTGCTCCGGACGGACGCAATAGAAGATTACACGAGGAGGCTTGTATGAAGATCGACAGATCGGAAGAGCACACGTCTGAACTCCAGTCACAGTCAGAAATCTC
>CAYMFV010000400.1:0-3229 GCA_964389745.1 uncultured Planctomycetales bacterium
GCACGTGGGTGATGCCGGTCATGCGCTGCACCGGGATGTGGGCGGAGTCGGGGTTGAGGGCCCGGGCCACCGACAGGTCCGGCTGCCAGTCGCCCAGCTCCCGGTCGTCCCGGGTGCCTCGGACGGCGCCGATCTCGTACAGGCCGATGCGGTCGCCGCAGTCCAGGAAGCCCGGGTAGAGCTCCAGGCCCTCGGCCTCGACCACCTGGCAGCCCCGGGGCAGGGGGCCGTCCCAGGAGCTGCCGATCCAGGCAATGCGCCCGTCCCGGATCAGCAGGGATCCCCGCCGGGGGGGGGAGACCACGGGGTGGAGGACGGCGTCCCGGATCAGGTAGGAGCGGTCCTGGCCGCGGCTCGTCCAGCGGGCCCAGGCCTCCGGGGGGGGGGAGGAAGGGCCCGGCCGCGTGGTCGCCGGTACCCGGTGGGCCGCGGCCCAGGCGGCGACCGCCTGCTGGTAGTCCTGCCACTGCCGGTCGTGCTCCGGGTGGTGCAGGAACAGGGCCCGGCCCCGGGCCAGGGTCGCCCGGCAGCGGCTGAAGGTGGACAGGGGCGGGCCGTCGAAGACCGTGACCGTGCCGTCCCGGCCGGGCTCCAGGGAGCCCAGGCGGTCCCCCAGCCCGAGCTGCAGGGCGGGGTTGCGGGTGCACAGGGCCAGGGCCCGGTCCTCGTCGAGGCCGCCGTAGCGGAGGCTCTTGCCGGCCTCGGTGTTCAGGCGGCGGATCATCTCGTTGCTGTCCGAGTTGATGCTCGCCACCACCCCGGCCCGGGTCATCAGGGCCGGACTCCACGGAATGGCGTCGTAGGCCTCGATCTTGTAGGCCCACCAGTCGCTGAAGGTGCTGGCCATGGCCCCGGCGGCGGCCAGCTCGGGGGCCACCTTGTAGCCCTCCAGGACGTGCTGGAAGGTGGGGGGGCGGATGCCGAAGTCCCGGCACACGCCCAGGAACATCAGGATCTCGTCGGCCCGGTAGGAGTGGCACTGGACATGGATGCGGCCCTCCAGGACGTCGGCCAGGGCCTCCAGGCGCAGGTCCCGGCGGAAGCGGGGCTCCTGGCCGGCGGCGGCCCGGCGGCGGGCCGCGGCGTACTCCCGGGCCCGGGTGAAGGCCCGGCGGTAGACCGCCTCCACGCCCTGGCGGCTGCCGGGGAAGCGGTTGCCGCCCCGGGGCGAGTTGCTCTGCTTGACGTTCTCGCCCAGGGCGAACTTGATGCCCTGGGGTGCCCCGGGCAGGAGCAGCTCGGCGATGCTCCGCCGGTTCACGTCCAGCTCCCAGACCGCCGCCTGGCCGCCCACCGGGTTGGCGGAGCCGTGCAGGGCCTGGGCCACGGCCGTGCCCCCGGCGGCTGCCCGGAAGATCCCGGGGTCCTCGGGCCGGAGCATGTCGGCGATGCGGCACTCGGCGCTGATGGCCACCGTGCCCTCGTTGATGGCGTCCAGGGCCAGGTGGCTGTGGGGATCGACGATGCCCGGCACCACGTGCATGCCGGTGACGTCCAGGACCGGCACCCCCGCCGGGGCCGCCAGCCGCCCGCCCACCCTGGCGATGCGGCCGTCCCGGATCAGGAGGTCCCCGGGGGCCGGCGGCGCCCCGGTCAGGGTGTGCAGGATGCCGCCCCGGAGGAGGACGTCCCCAGCCAGGGGCAGCCAGGGCACCCGGTCGGCCCGGGTCTCGACCAGCCACTCGGGATGGCCCGGGGGATGGAAGCCCGCCGCCGGAGCCTCCTCTGCGGCCTCCTTCCCCCCCCCTGGAGCCGGCTCCTGGCGCCGGGCGGCGGCCCGGAGGTCGCCCATGGGGGAGCGGAAGGTCACCTCGCCCTGGTCGCCCGCCGCCTCCAGGCGTACCCGGACGGCGAAACCGAGGTCCGGCGGCTCGACCACGAAGTCCACCGCGTCCCCCTGGAAGCGGACCTCCCGGGCCGCCAGGAGCTCCGCCTCCCCGGCCGGTCCCAGGCGGACGGTGCCGGCGGCCGCATCCACTTCCAGGAGGAAGTCCACGGGCTCGTCCATCATGCCGGGCACCTGGAGGGGGAAGCGCCAGGTGCCGGTCAGGCTCGCCTCCGGGCCGGTGGCCGTCCCCTCCCGAGCTTTCTCCCCGGCCTCCTCTTCCTCCTCCTCCTCGCCGGGGAACTCCCAGCCCCGGCCGTCGGCGAAGACCCAGGCGATGGCCTTCGTCCCCGGCTCCCAGGGACCTCGGGTCACCAGGAGGTCGGCGGCGGCCCCGGGGGTGATGCGCCCGGCCCCGGGCAGGTCCAGGATCCGGGCCACGTCGGGCCCCAGGGCGGCCAGGAGGGTGGCGGCGTCCAGGCCGTCCTCCTGGAGCTGCTCCAGGTCCTCGGCCAGCTCGGCCGGGCTGCCTCCGGGCACCAGGGCGCAGGGAACGCCGGCCTCCCGGAGACGGCGGAAGGCGGCCACCCGCTCGGCGTGCTCCCGGCGCCGTTCCTCCCGGAGCCGGGCGGGATCCTGCCACCAGGGACGATCGCCGGCCTCCCGGATGCCCAGGGCGGCGTCGTCCTTCGGCGGCTCGGGCAGGTCCAGGACGTAGAGCACCGCCGCCCCAGCGGCCAGGAGGCGGTCGGTCAGCTTCCACGCGTCCCGGCCCCCCAGGATCACCGGGCGCCGGTCCGGGGCGAAGTCCCGGACCAGGTCCAGGACGTTCTCGATCTCCCGGGCCCGGTCGGCCAGGAAGAGCAGCGGCCGGCCCCGGTCCTCCAGGAGCGCTTCCAGGTCCGGGTCGGGGTGCCGGGGGGCGAGCCCCGCCTCCTGGAGCCGGGCCAGGCGGCCGGCGTCCAGGAAGGCCTGGCGGAGACCGGCCAGGGCGGCCATGGGCGTCCGGGGCCAACCCCCGGGGCGGGTGGCCAGGGCGGCCACCGGCAGGCCGTCCCGGAGGAGCAGGGCATCGCCGAGGGGCTGGCCGTCCAGGGCGACCCAGGCGGCCCGTCCCCGGAGGATCCCGGCCCCGGGCAGGACCTGGGCGCTGGTGAAGCCGGCCCGGCGCCACGGTCTGGCGGCGTCGGGCTTCCAGGCCAGGTGGTCGGCCACCCGGAGCCAGGCCCGGAGGTCCTTCCGCTTGCCCCAGACCATCTCCGGCAGGGGGCCCTGGCGGGGATCCGGTGCCTCCTGGGCGAAGGGCGAGTCCGGGAGCTCCGCCAGCACCTGGAAGCGGGCGTGGATCAGGCCGGGCTGTACCACCCAGGCGCCGCCGCCGTCCAGGATCCGGGCCTCGGGGGG
>CAYMFV010000401.1:0-3223 GCA_964389745.1 uncultured Planctomycetales bacterium
CGTCGGGCCGGCCCCAACCCTGACCGAGAGCCGGGAAGTGTGGGCGGACAACGTCCTCTTCGTGAACCGGGCCATCGAGGCGGTCCTGGGGCCCAAGACCGGGGCCGAGCTGGCCCGGATCAACGCCGTCCGGGGCTCCCACGTGCCCTCGGACACGGTGGAGTACGAGCTGCTGATGCGGGAGTTCGGCTTCCGGGTCCGGCAGGGGGGGCCAAGCGAGGACCTCTACCAGTACTTCTCCCACTACCCCATGAACCCCTACCAGCCGGCCACCTGGAACGAGCTGGTGGAGGACCCGACGGGCTGGTTCGTGGAGATCCCCGCCGGCCCGGTCATCGGCCGGGTGGCGGTGCACAAGGGCATCCTCCAGGACTTCACCCTGGAGGCGGCCCAGGCGATGTTCCTGCAGGTCTTCCTCAACTGGCGGTACGCCTACCGGACCGGTGCCCCGGAGAAGGTCTGGGACTTCGGCCTCGCCGCCCACTGCGGCGACCTGGAGCCGGGCGGCGTCACCGCCCTCGCCTACCCGGCCTTCTGCCAGTGGGTGGTGGACCAGTTCGCGCCCCTCGAGGCCATGTCCGGGGTGGACATCTTCGCCTTCGCCACCCAGGCCGAGACCGGCAAGGCCTTCGGCCAGTGGCGGGCGACGCACCCGGCGGCCACCTCCTTCTCCTACCCGGCCACGACCACCGACTGGAGCCTCTACCCCTACCTGGTGGCCGTCGGCCGGGAGCTCCAGGGCGCCCACTGGGTGGGGCGCATCCCCATGGCCGCTCCCTGGGAGTTCGCCCACGAGCTCGAGGTGGGCGGCAGCCCCGTGGTGGTGGCCTGGAACGAGAAGGGCACCACGGTGGCCGACTTCGGCGCCATCTTCGGCCCGGGACCGGTCCGGGTTATCGGCGCCGAGACCGACGTCCTCCTCGGCACCGACCCGACCCACGTGGTCCTGGGTGCGGAGCCGGTGATCGTGGCGCGCTAGGATGCTGCTCCGCGCGGCGTCTGCCACGCGGCTCGCCGTCACGGCTGGCGCCAGGTCTCCCCGTCTGGCCGCAGGGTGATCTGACCCACCTGCGGGTCCCACAGGTCGCCAAAGTCCTCCGGGTTGCTGACCGTGCGCATTGCAGCGAAGGCGCGAATGCGCACCCTTGGGAAATGGGCGAGGATACGGCTGGCTGCGCCCAGAAGCGTTGCACCACGCGTGATGACATCATCGATGAGGAGGACCGCTGTTGACTCCAGCAGCAAGCTCTCGATCGCCATGGAGGAGAAGTGGGCTTCCGCTCGCGGCCGCTCGCCTGGGAGGCAGAATGCGGCCTTCGGCACCGGCCGAATTCGGACCAAGCAGTCCAGTACATACCCAAGCCCTTCGCCAGCCAACGCCTGCGCAAGTTCCTTCGGGACATCCAGAGCGCCCCGCTCCTTGCGCGCGTGGGAAGGGACGGGCACCAGCGCCACATCGGGACGGAAGAACCTCGCGAAGGGCAGCTCATGCGCCCTCTCTCGGATCCGCCGAGCGACCAGCGCACTTACGGTCATACCCACGCCTTCAAGAACCTTGTGACGCTTCAGCCGAAGCCCCAGAGCGCGCGCCTCAACCTGCCGCTGCGTGCGGGGCTGCGATGGATAGGCAAGCAGCGAGCCAAAGGCCAGGCTAGAAAGGAGCACGTTCCTGCGCCCTGTGTCCTGGTGCCGGCAGAACCTCCAGGATCATGTCAAGGGTGTGGGGGTGGATCTTCACCGCACCGTACTCCAGCATTCTCTGGGGCCAATCAAGCGCCGGGTCCTCGGCCAGTCGCGCCATCAGGAAAAGAGGACGACCAAGCCTCAAGGCCTCCCAGCCCTGGTGGAGCGAGCCGCTCTTGTTCCCGGCTTCAACAATGACCGTGGCATCAGAGAGAAGGGCCATGGTCCGGTTCCGCAGGGGGAAGTTCTTGCGCTGGATCGGCGCCCCCGGCGCGAACTGCGAGACGACGAGGTGCTCCCGCATGAGCCGGGCCTGGAGGCGAGCGTTCTCCCGCGGGTAGCACGTATCCAGGGGAGTGCCGATCACCGCAACCGTCTTCCCCCCCTCTTGCAGCGTTGTCCGATGCGCCACGGTGTCGATGCCCCGTGCCAGGCCGCTGACCACGACGACGGCATGGGCCACGAGCATGCGTGCGAGGTCGCGGGCCTCCTCGACAGCCACCTCGCTCGGCCTGCGGGAGCCGACGACCGCCACGCGCGGGCCAACCTCCAGCAGGCCGGTATCGCCGGCCACGTACAGCGTGTGGGGAGCGTGCTTGCGCTCGACCTCGTTGAGAGGACCAAGCAGGGCTTCCGTGGGATGCTGTTCCACTCTCACCCCTGAGGGCAGCAACATGGGTCGGGCCTCTGGCGTCGGGCGCGCCAGGTCCATGATAGTGCGGGGTGGACCACCGGCCTACGAACCCTCCCCAGCGAGCGGCACCCGCACCGAGACGATGCCCCGGAGGTCGCCCCGGCGGAAGCCGGTGGCGCGGTCTTCGGGGTAGCGCTCGGCCAGGAGCTGGCGGACGGCGGCGGGTATCTCCTCGCCGCTGCCGTGGCACTGCAGGCAGGTGCTCACCAGGAAGATGGGCCGGGCGTAGCGGAGCTCCAGGCGGCCGTCGGGCCGGGCCACCACCTCGGCGGTGGGCACCACCTTCTCCTTCGACGCCAGGGCACGCTCCATCCAGGCCCGCTCCCAGGGGTCCGGGGCGTTGGCCGGGTTGCGCCAGCGCAGGGCCGTCCGCCGGATGGCGACGCCGTGGCGCTCGCCCACCTGCCCGGTCAGCTCCTGGGCCACCTCGGCGCAGACGCCGATGGCCCCCTCGGGCCCGCTCTCGCCCAGGGCGCCGGTGAGCCGCCGCATCAGGGTCTGGAGGAGCTCGGCGGTGGCCGCCTCGGCCCGGCTCCGGGCACGGGCCACCTCGGCCGGACTGGCGACGGTCTCCCCGGTCGAGCTGCAGGCCGGACCCAACGGGAGGACGGCCAGGACGAGAAAGGGCAGGACGCGGCGCGACACCATGCTGCAATGGTAGACCAACCATGCCCAGGCCCCTCGTCCTCTACCTGTCCCCCGAGGAGGACCCCTTCCAGGTCCCTCCCGAGGAGTGGCGCTTCCGGGTCGCCCGCCGCCTCGACCTGGCGCCGGCCGAGGTGGCTGCCGCGCGCCTGGAGCGGGTCAGCTTCGACGCCCGGCGCCGGCACATGACCTGGCGGGTCG
>CAYMFV010000402.1:0-3175 GCA_964389745.1 uncultured Planctomycetales bacterium
CGATCCCTCCTCGGCCCGGCTCCGCCCGAGCCACGTCCTCGAGGCCATGGGCGTCCCCCCGGAGCTGGCCCGGGGCTCCCTGCGCCTGGGCCTCGGCCGGGGCAACACCCGGCAGGAGGTGGACGAGGCGGCAGAACGCATCCTGGAGGCCGTCGCCCGCCTCCGGGAACGCTCCCCCCGGTGGCGCATGCGCCACGGACCGCAGGGCGGCGACCCGCGACCCGAAGCCTCGACCTCCCCATGAGCATCCTCCTCACCGACAGGGCGGCCGCCGAGATCCGGCGGCTCCTCGAGCAGCAGGCCCTCCCCGAGGGTGCCGGCGTCCGCGTCGGCGTCCGGGGTGGTGGTTGCTCCGGCTTCTCCTACCTCCTGGACTTCGATCCCGCCGGTCCCCGACCGGAGGACGAGGTGGTGGAGGTCCACGGGGTCAGCCTGTTCGTGGACCGGAAATCCCTCGCCTACCTCCAGGGCACGACCCTGGACTACAGCGACGGCCTCATGGGCCGGGGCTTCCAGTTCCGCAACCCCAACGCCAAGGGCACCTGCGGCTGCGGGGAGTCCTTCTCGGTCTGACCCCGGCGGCGGTGGCCGGCCCCCTTCAGCTCCGGGTGCCGACCGGCTCGCCGGGCAGCCCCAGCTCCTCCCGGTCGAGGATCTCCTGGGCCATCTGGTAGGCCGCCTCGACGGTGGAGACGCCCTGGCTCCGGGCCCGCTCAAGGACCGCCGTCACGGTCTGGCCAATGCGCCGGAGCTCCCGCTTCCAGTCGGTGCGTCCGGTGCGCTCGAAGCCCGAGCCCTCGATGAGGGCGCCGGCGTTGAGGACGAAGTCGGGCACGAAGAGGATGCCCCGCTCGTGCAGGAGGCGGGCGTGCTCGGGTCGGGCCAGGACGTTGTTGGCGCAGCCGGCGACGATCCGGGCCCGGAGGCGCTGGATGGTGAGATCGTGCAGGGTCCCGCCCAGGGCGCAGGGGGAGAAGACGTCCGCCTGGACCTCGGTGATCCGGCCCGGATCCACCAGCTCCACCCCGAGGTGGGCGGCCTGGCGGGCGGCCCGGGGGTCGGGGTCGGCGCCGAGCACCCGGGCCCCCGCCGCCAGGAGCATGCGGGCCAGGTGGAGGCCCACGTTGCCGAGCCCCTGCAGGGCCACGGTGATCCCCTCCAGGTCCCGGCGACCATCCACGAAGGCCAGGGCCTCCCGGATGCCGTGCAGGGCGCCCTCGGCGGTGGCCTCGCCGGCGGGGCGCAGGCCGGCGCCCTGGCGGTGGGCCAGCCAGCGGGTGTGCCGGGAGAAGGCCTCCTCGTCCGCCCGGGTGAAGCCCACGTCGGGCCCGGCCCGGTAGGCACCCCCCAGGGACTCCACGTGGCGGCCCAGGGCGGCCATGGCCGAGGGCCGGTCGATGAGGCGGTCGGCGAGGACCACCGTCTTGGCGCCGCCGCCCGGCACGCCGGCCAGGACGCACTTGTAGGTCATGGCCCGGGAGAGACGCAGCGCGTCCCGGAGGGCGTCCTCCTCGTCCCGGTAGCGCCAGACCCGGATGCCCCCGTAGGCCGGCCCCCGGCGTGTGTGGTGCAAGGCGATCCAGGCCCGCAATCCAGACATCTCGTCCTGGACGGCGAGGACACGATCGTGGCCCATGCGGGCCATCCACTCGAGAAGCTCCACGTACTGGCTCCGGAAGAACGGGCGACCGGCCCGAGTCTATCATGGGCAGGGGAACCAGGAATGCTCCATCACCACGCTCCCGGCCACAGGGCCCTCCTTCTCTTCGCCCTCCTTCTCCCGGGAGCGGCCTGCTCCTCGAGTCCGCCGGCGGAGGACCCGCCGCCCGCCCCCGAGCCCTTCCAGCCGCCGGCCCCCCGCAGCGACTACACCACCGGGGAGCTGATCCACGAGTGCGAGCTGCACCTGAAGGCCTGGCAGCAGGCCATGACGGCCAGGCGGACGGCGGAGAACATGGAGACCCTCCACTTCCTGGAGCGGGCCCTGGCCTCCCTGGTCCGCCGGGAGCAGGCCCGGCTCCAGGAGCAGGCCGCCACCGGGCCGCCCCGGAACCGGGCCATCGCCTCGGCGGCCCTGGGCTTCACGGGGGATGCCGCCGTGGTGCCGCTGCTGGCCAACAACGTGGCCGACCCGGAGCCCATGGTCCGGGCGGACGCCCTCCTCGGGCTGGCCATCCTGGCCAACCCCGACACCCCCACCGCCCCCATCTACGAGGCGGTGATGGACCCGGACGCCGCCCAGGAGGTCCTCCGCAACGCCGCCTTCGCCGGCCTGCGCCTGGCCCAGGTCCTGCGCCGGGATCCGGACGGGCGGATCGGCGCCTTCCTGGCGCCCCTGCTCTCGAACCCCGAGGCCGGCGTCCGGGCCCAGGCGGCCAGCGCCCTGGGCCTCCTCCGGGCCGGCCACCTGGTGCCCCGCCTCACCTCCCTCCTGGCCACGGACCCCGAGGGCCTGGTCCGCACCGCCGCCGCCTACGCCCTGGGAGAGATTGGCGCCCGGGGCTCCGCCAGCGCCCTGATGGCCGCCCTGGAGGACCCCGATCCCCTCGTCGCCGGCACCGCCCGGGGTTCCCTGGCCAAGATCCTGGGCGAGGACCTGGGCTCCGACCCGGCGGACTGGCGGGCCGCCCTCGAGCAGGACTGACCCCCCCCCTGTCATGCCCGCCGCCTCCTCCTGTCGACGTGTCTCGGCCCGGGCCGGGCGCTTCACCGAGTCCGTCATCCGCGAGATGACCCGGGTCGCCCGGGTCCACGGCGCCATCAACCTGGCCCAGGGCTTCCCGGACTTCCCGGCCCCCGAGGAGCTCAAGGAGGCCGCGGTGGCGGCCATCCGCGGCGACGTCAACCAGTACGCCGTGACCTGGGGGGCGCCGGCGCTGCGGGAGGCCATCGCCGCCTTCCTGGAGCGGCGCCGGGGCCTCCGGGTGGACCCGGAGACCCAGGTGACCGTCTGCTGCGGCGCCACCGAGGGGATGATCGCCGCCATGCTCGGGGTCCTGGACCCCGGGGACGAGGTGCTCATCCCCGAGCCCTTCTACGAGAACTACGGCCCCGACGGCATCCTCAGCGGAGCCGTGCCCCGCTTCCTGCCCCTGGCGTCCGGCGTCCGTCCGTCTTCTCTCCCAGTCCTGCCGCTCCGCAGCCGGGGGGAGGTGCTTGAGCTGGTGGCGCACGG
>CAYMFV010000403.1:0-3165 GCA_964389745.1 uncultured Planctomycetales bacterium
AGGACCTCGGGGCGGTTGATGCGGACGGTGGCGATGCCGTCCTCGTCCACCTCCACCTCCAAGGTCTCGAGCCCTGCCTCCTCGGGGTCGAGGTCCTCCCCTACTTGCGGTTCCCGGGTCTCTTCGCTCATGACTCTGCTCCCATCTCGATGCGGGCCGATCGGATGAGCACCGGCTCGGCCGGCCGGGAGCGGGCCCCGTCGCTCCCGGGCTGGGTGGCCACCGTGGCGATGGCGTCCAGGGTGTCGTGTCCGGCCACCAGGCGCCCGAAGGCGGCGTACTGGCCGTCCAGGAAGGAGGCGTCCTGATGGCAGATGAAGAACTGGCAGGAGGCCGAATCCGGGTCCTGGGCCCGGGCCATGCTGATCACACCGCGGGCGTGGCTGTGGCGGGGGTCGCTGCTGAACTCCCCGGGGATGTTGCCCCGGGGACCGTCGCCGGTGCCATCGCCCCGGGGGCAGCCCCCCTGGATCGTGAAGCCGGAGATGACCCGGTGGAAGCCGAGGCCGTCGTAGAAGCCGTCGGCCACGTAGCCAAGGAAGTTGCGCACCGTCCGGGGTGCGGCCTCGGGCCAGAACTCGAGGGTCATGGCGCCGGCGTCCCGGCCACCGATGGTGACATCCAGGCGGACCTGGGCCCGGGCCAGCTCGGCGTCGGGGACGGCGTCGGGATCGCGGAAGTCGGGCAGTTGCAAGGGGGGTTCCTCCGTCGGAAGGGCGGGCTACATGGGCTCCCGGGCCAGGTACAACCGGGCCTCGCGGATGACCACGGGTTGCAGGGGCCGGTTGGCCTGCTCGGTGGGGGTCAGGGCCACGGCGTCGAGGACGTCGTAGCCGGAGACCAGGCGGCCGAAGGCCGCGTACTGGCCGTCCAGGTGTCGGGGACTGCCGTGGCAGATGAAGAACTGGCAGGAGGCCGAGTTCGGGTCCACGCCCCGGGCCATGCTGATCACGCCGCGGACGTGGGCGTGCTCGGGGCGCTTGCTGAACTCGCCGGGAATCATGCCGTGGGGACCGCTGCCGGAGCCGTTGCCCCGGGGATCCCCCCCCTGGATCATGAAGCCGGGAATCACCCGGTGGAAGGTGAGGCCGTCGTAGAAGCCCTCGGCCACGTAGCGCAGGAAGTTGCGGACGGTGTTCGGGGCCGCGTCGGGCCAGAACTCCAGGATCATGGTCCCGGCCGGCTGACCGCCGATCTCCACGTCGAGCTGGACCCGGGCAGTGGCCAGGTCCTCCAGGGTGAGGAGCTCGGGCCGGGCGAAGTCCAGGTCGCCGGCGGTGATCCGGCGGGTGAGGACGGTGCTCGTCACCTCCTGCCAGTCCTTGCCCCGGCGCAGGAGGAGGACGGCCGGACCCGGGCGCAGCTCGGCCAGGATCGCCTTCGGGATGGCCAGGCGGTGCTCCAGGGTGGCTCCGGCGGGCAGCGCCCAGTGCCCGTCCCCGGGCTTCCCCGGGGTGCCGAGGGGCACCAGGCGGCCGGACGCGTCCCGGAGGGCCCAGTTGCCCGGGTCCAGGTCGGCGGGGTGGACGGCAACGCCCTCGCCCCCCTCCCAGTGGAGGAGGACCTGGGCACCGTCGGCCAGGAGGACCGGGTCGAGGCGGACCTCGGGATCGGTTCCACCGACGATCAGCAGCAGCAGACTGGCCAGGGTCGCGAGCATGGCAGTGGTTCCGTACGGGTCAAGGTCGCGTGAAGATGGCGGACATCCCCAGGCCACCGGAGACGCACAGGGTGGCCAGTCCACGGCGGACTCCCCGGCGGCGCATCTCGTGGAGGAGGGTGACGACGATCCGGGCGCCGGTACAGCCGATGGGGTGCCCCAGGGCGATGGCGCCCCCGTTCACGTTCAGCCGCTCCCGGGGCAGGGGCAGCTCCTGGAGGACCGCCAGGACCTGGGCGGCGAAGGCCTCGTTCAGCTCGATCAGGTCGAAATCCTCCAGGGTGAGGCCGGTGCGCTCCAGGAGGGTCCGGGTGGCGGGCACCGGGCCCAGGCCCATGCGCTTCGGGTCGCAGCCGCAGGTCTGGCTGTCCCCGACCACGGCCAGGGGCTCGAGCCCCCGGCGCTCGGCCTCGGGAGCGGTCATCAGGACCAGGGCGGCGGCCCCGTCGGTGATGCCGCTGCTGTTGCCGGCGGTGACCGTGCCCGCCTCGGGGTCGAAGACCGTCGGCAGCCGCCCGAGCTTCTCCAGGCTCGTGTCCGGCCGGGGGTGCTCGTCGGCCGCCACCGTCGTCTCCTGCCGGCGGCTGCGCACCGTCACTGGCACCAGCTCCTCCTGGAAGCGGCCCGCGGCCATGGCGGCACCGGCCTTCTGCTGGCTCTCCAGGGCGTAGCGGTCCTGGTCGTCCCGGGAGATGTTCCGCTCCTTCGCCAGGAGCTCGGCGGTCTCGCCCATGACCATCTCCGCGAGGGGGCAGAGGAAGCCGTCCCGGTACATGCCGTCCAGGAGCGGGGCGTGTCCCAGCCGGTAGCCCTCCCGCATCCGGTCGAGGAGGAAGGGCACCCGGCTCATGCTCTCCATGCCACCGGCCACCGCCACCCGGGCCCGGCCCTGCCGCAGGTCGTCGGCGGCGAGCTGGATGGCCTTGAGGCCGCTGGCGCAGGCCTGGTTGATGGTGGAGGCCGGCGCTGTTGCCGGGATGCCGGCCCGGAAGAGGACCTGGCGAGCCGGGTTGGGACCGCAGCCGGCCTGACGGCCGTGGCCGAAGTGGAGGAGGTCGACGTCCTCCGGCGAGATGCCGGCGGCGGTGAGGGCGCCCCGGACCGCCACCTCGCCGAGCTCGGGGGCGGAGAGGGTGGAGAGGGATCCCAGGAAGCGTCCGATGGGGGTGCGGACCGCGCTGACGATGACGACTTCGGGGGCTGCGGGCATGCCAGGCCGGCGAGGATACTGGCCCCCCTTGCTGGAGGCGAAGGTTCCGGAGAGGTGTAACCCCGGGCCCCAGGGACCGTCGTCCAGGGCAGGCGGTCCACCTGGCCGCGCCCGGAGAAGACCATGACGTGCTTCCAGCCACCCTTTTGTCCCCACGACGACTGCCCCTCCCGCCGCGGCCGCCGTTCCTTCCTCTGGATCCGCCGGGGCACCTACCCCCGCAAGTGCGACGGCCGCCGCGCCCAGCGCTTCTTCTGCAAGATCTGCCGCCGCTCCTTCTCCGGCCAGCACTTCC
>CAYMFV010000404.1:0-3165 GCA_964389745.1 uncultured Planctomycetales bacterium
GGCCGGGCAGCCGCCTGCCCCCGGCGAGCGCCCTCTCCTGCTCACCCCCCTGGGCGACCTGGTGCGCTAGACTCGCACAACCCCTCTTCACCCTCTTCACGACCCCCCCATGGACTCTCTGCAACCTCTGCCCCCGGAACAGACCCTGGCCCTCGTCCGGGAGGCCCAGACTGGCAACGGCGAGGCTGCCGGCAGACTCGTCGAGCGTCTCTCGGAGAAGCTCCTGGCCCTGGCCATGGTGCGCCTGGGCGCCGTCCTGCGCCGTCGCGTGGATCCCGAGGACCTGGTCCAGGAGATGTGGATCGAGGCCTTCCGCTCGCTGCACACCTTCGACACCTCCCGGGGCACGCCCTTCGCTTCCTGGCTGGCCACCATCCTCCGGCGCATCCTGTACCGCATCCACGAGCGGGAGCGGCGCCTGCCCATGGCCAGCACCTCGGGCTACCTTCCGGACTGCAGCGACCTGGCTCCGGAGATCAGCGCCGCCATCACCAGCCCGAGCCGCCAGGCGCACCGGGACGAGTCCCTGGAGCGTCTGGTGGCAGCAGTGGAGAAGCTGCCGCCGGACCAGCGGGAGTTGGTGGAGCTCTACTGGTTCGAGGATCTGCCCGCCGCCGAGGTGGCGGAGCGCACTGGCCGCAGCCGTCAGGCCGTCTACATGGTGGTGAGCAGGGCGAACCGGGTCCTGGCGGCGGCCATGCGGGGCCTGGACGGCCCGGAGCCGGCGGCCTGGCAGGACAAGGACGACTGAGCGGCCCCGACCGCGGTCCTACCCCCCCCCTCCGGCCTCGCCCGGCGGGGGCGCCACACCGGGCCGGAGATCCCAGTCGTGGTCGAAGAAGCCGGCGGCCAGGACACCCCCGTCACCAGCGCTGAGGATCGCCGGCCCGAAGACCACGTAGTCGGGATAGCCGACGCCGCTGACGAAGGGCGCCAGGGTGTAGCCCAGGCGACTGCCCCGGGGCCCGGTGTCGGCGAAGGCCCCGACCAGGCTGTGGTCCTCGCCCCGCCGGGGCAGGACGAAGAGGCAGCCCAGGTCGTCGCCGGAGAACTCCCGCTCGCCCAGGCGGAGATGCCCCCGGCGGACCTCCAGGGGCGCTGCCGCCGGCACCACGGCCGTCCAGGCCGCATTGCTGTCGGCGTTGCCGTAGAGGATCACGTTCCGATCCGTGAAGTCCTCGTCCCCGTCGGCCGCCAGGAACTCCCGGTCGCTGGCCAGCCGCGCCGAGCCCCGGGCCCGGTACCACCAGACGGCGGCGTCGTGGCGCGCCCGGGCCAGCAGCTCCCGGTTCTCCTCCGGCGTCCCGGCGGTGCCGTAGACGAGGACGAAGCGCCGGTCGAAGACCCGCTTGAAGGGGCCGCTCCGCTCCGGCCGCTTCTCCCAGACCCAGGGGCCCTGCTGGCTGGCCTGCCAGCCGCTGGCGCCGGCCAGGAACCAGACGCCCTCGGGGAAGGGCCCGGTGAAGGGCTGGTCGTCGACCACCACCTCCGCCACCTCCCCCCCCCCAGGCGGCAGGAGACGGAAGCGACGCACGTTGTCGGTGCGCAGCTCCACCCGCCCGGTCGCCGGATCCCAGCGGGCCCGGAGGTGCAGGGGCCGGCCGTACTCCCGGGGCTGTTCGGCCCGGAGCCACCAGTGCTCAGCGTCCACGCCCGGGTCGGCACAGGTCCAGTCCAGTTCCCGGGGCGCCTCCTCCGGGAGGCGCCGCTCCTGGAACAGGGCGAAGATCTCCGGCCAGTCCACGCAGTCCACGCCGGGGCCGGCCGGCCCGTCCCACCAGTGGCCGGCCCCAGGCTGGTGGTGGGCGCGGAAGGGGATGCCCCGCTCCTTCAGGGCGGCCTCCAGGGCCTCGGCCTCCGCCAGGGGGACAACCCCGTCGGCGGCGCCGTGGAGGATGTAGAGGGGCACGCCCCGGAGATTGCCCAGGAGGCCGAAGGTGTCGGAGGCGGCGTCCGCCGCGTGCCACAGGGAGGCCAGCTCGCCGTCGGGCCGGCCCGTGTAGCTGTCGAAGGTGGCCCAGCCGGCGCTGGGCGCCACCGCCGCGAAGCGGTCCGGGTCGTTGACCGCCAGGTGCCAGACGCCGTGGCCGCCCATGGAGTGCCCGGTCAGGTACACCCGCCGGGGATCGGCCCCGGTCCGGGCCAGGGCGTCCTCCATGACCTCGTAGGCGTCCGTTCGGCCCCAGTCCTGCCAGTCGAAGCCGTAGGGCCGCCGGTTGGTAGGCGCCACGATCCACAGGCCCTCCTTGCGGCTGTAGGAGCGCACCTGGGCCATGGCGTCCACGCCGGCGCCGTGCAGGGTCAGGACCAGGCCGAGGCCCGGCCCCCAGGACGCGGGCGGGCCCGCCGGCGGCAGGAGGGCGTACTCCTGGATCGAGCCATCCAGCCGGCTCCGGAAGAGGATCCGCCGGGGCGCCTCCGGCGGGGTGAAGGGCACGTCCAGCCAGTGCACGGCCGGGCCCTCCCGGAGGTGCCCGCCCAGGCTGACATAGAGCTTGCGCAACGCCGGGGCCTCGGGGGGGGGATGCCCGGGGCGCTCCCGGAGGGGCAGGGGGACCCGGGACAGGTGCAGGGGCTCCAGGCCCCAGGTGACCAGGGAGCGGGTCCGGCGGAAGGGCCCGACGCCCCCCGCCACCACGTGCAGGAGGGGGGCGGGCTCCGGGGAGCAGTTCAGGACCAGGGCGGCGGCCTCGCCGCGCACCGGCTCCCCCGGGACCAGGTCCGGGACCAGGGTGTCCCAGGAGGCCAGGACCAGGGCCGCGCCCGGGTCGACCAGGCGCAGCCGGAAGGAGCCCCGGACGGCCGTCACCCAGAGCCGGTTCCGGCCCCGGTGCAGGAGGACGGGCAGGCCGCCGTAGCCCTGGCGGTAGAGGTCTCCGGCCTGGCCGACCCCGTCTACGAAGAGCTGTCCGGCCCCCTGGAGCTCTGCCAGGAAGGCCCGCTCCCGGTCCACCTCCACCACGGTCGTGGCCCAGCCCACCGGGCCCTGGACCTCGCCGTCGGCGCCGACCTCCCGCCACTCCCAGGCGGCCCGGCCCTTTTCCCCCGCGATCTCCTGGCCCGGGGCCGGGGGCGGCGCGGCCGGATCCAGGAGGTGGCGGGCGAAGACGGCATCCGGGTGGAAGGGGCGGCGACCCCGCTCGTCCACGGGCGGCAGGACCAGCC
>CAYMFV010000405.1:0-3160 GCA_964389745.1 uncultured Planctomycetales bacterium
GCGCCTGCGCGTGCTCCACCTCGCCCCCCCGGAGGAGAAGAGCGGACCGTGGCGTGTCTGGCGCAGCACCCTGTGCCTGCGGGTCCCCGCCCCGGGCGCCGGTTGAGCACCCGGGGCAGGGGGGGAGGCACTACTGGATGGCGAGGGCGAGGACGTTCGAGTCCTGGATCACTCCGTTCCACCAGGAGGCCGCCTCCAGGAAGACGGTCAGGCCCTGGAGGGATGGATCCAGGGGGGCGCTGGTCCAGGTGGCGCCGCCGCCGGCGTCCAGGTTGCCCGAGGCCACCACCTGGTAGGAGGCGTCCAGGTCGAAGAAGGCGGCGCCGATCAGCGTGCCGCCCAGGCGTCCAGCCGCCAGCAGGTACCACAGGCCGTTGGCCGGGCCGTTGCCGATGCCGTAGGTCACGGTCGAGCCCACCGTGGCGCTCGTCGGACCGGTCAGGGCCAGGGTGTCTTTCCAGGTGCCAGTGGCCAGGGCCACGGCCTGGGCGGCGTTGACCCGGCCGTAGCCGTACCAGCGGCTGTGGCCCATGGCGTCGTAGCCGCCCCCGGCGGGGTCCACCTTCTCGGTGCTGGCTCGGAGGATGGCGATCACCTCCTGCCAGGTGAGGGCCGGATTGGCCGAGAGGACCAGCAGGGCCACCCCGGCGGCGCAGGGACTGGCCGAGGACGTGCCGCCGAAGGAGCTGGTGTAGTCGCCGTTGCTGTAGCCCCGCCAGCCCAGGCGGTCGGTGGTGGTGATGCCGTTGACACCGCCGTTGGAGGGGGCACAGAAGTCGGTGGTGTCGCCGAAGGAGGAGTAGCTCGCCTTCACGCCCTGGTCGGTCACGGCGGTGACGTTGGCGGTCATCCAGGTGGCGGCGTACTCGTTGTTGTTGTTGTTGTTGTTGGAGTTGCCGGCGGCGAAGAAGATCACCGTGCCCAGACCGCCCCGGCCGTTGTAGATGCAGTTCTCCATGGCGGCTCGGGTCGAGGCGGCCAGCGTCGCGCCGCCCAGGGGGCCCCAGGAGCAGTTCACCACCGCCGCGCCGTGGTTGGCGGCGAAGTTGAAGGCGTCGGCTTCGTCCTGGATCGTGGGCGCCGGCCAGAGGAACTCCGACAGGAAGCGGATCGGCATGATGGAGCACTGCTGGGCCACGCCGGTGATGCCGATGCCGTTGTTCCCTGAGCCGGCAGCGACGCCACTCACCGAGGTGGCGTGGCTCTCTGGGAAGAGGCCCAGCCAGCCGTTCTCGGCCTGGGGATTGTTGTCGTTGCCGAGGACGTCGATGCCCTGGACGAAACGATCCTTGAGGTCGGGGTGCTGGAGCTCGACGCCGGTGTCGATGACCGCCACGATGATGGAGGGATCCCCTCGGGTCACGTTCCAGGCTCCCTCCACGTCGATGTCCTGGTCCACGCCGGCGCCGTTCTGGCCGGTGGACTCCAGGTGCCACTGCTGGCCGTAGAGGGGATCGTTGGTGCCCGCCAGGGGGCGGCGGAAGAGCTGGAAGTCGGGGTGGCTGAACTCCACCAGGCCGCTCTCGGCGAGGCGGTTGGCGAGGGCCAGGGGATCGGCCCCGTGGGGCACGCGGTATACCCGCCCCGGGTTGACGGCGTACTCGAGGCGCGCCGTCTCCTCGAGGCCGGCCGTCCAGGCGGCGATCTCCGCCGCGGCGACGCCCGGCCGCCAGCGCACCAGGATCTCCTCCGTGAGGTAGAGGGGCTCGTCCCCGGCCCAGAGCAGGGGGCTGGCCGAGAGGACGCCCTCCCGCTGGCGGAAGGCCGCGGCGGCGGCCCAGGCCTCCCCGGGCGTGGTGCCCGGGCGGGTGCGGGCGATCATGGTCTGCCCCGGCAGCCACGGGGCGCGCTCGGCCTCGCCCGGGGCGAGGAGCGGCAGCTCGGCGGCCAGGCGCC
The DNA here is from genome assembly GCA_964389745.1 of uncultured Planctomycetales bacterium. Taxonomy (GTDB): domain Bacteria; phylum Planctomycetota; class UBA1135; order UBA1135; family UBA1135; genus CAYMFV01. The sequence goes on from CAYMFV010000405.1 coordinate 1,897, forward strand.
TGACCGCCGCCTCGTCCAGGGCCGGGTCGAAGCGCAGGCCGAGGCTCTGGCCGTCCACCTGGAGGGGAACCCAGGTGGGGCCGTTGTGGAAGCCGAGCGCGTCCGGCGGCGCCGGCGACTGGGCCCCGAGGGCGCCGGCGAGAAGGACGAGGAGGGCGGGAAGGAGCAGGTGCTTGCGGGTCCGGGTTTCCATGGGGGGACGGCCCCCGGGGGTTGCGCCGGCCGGGGGCAGCGCCGGCGACCGGAGGCCAGGATCCCAGGATAGCACCGGGGCGCGGCCGCTCTCCGGGCCGGCGGGTCAGGCCTCGGTGCCGGCCAGGAGGCGGTCCAGCTCGCCCGAGGACTCCAGGGCCGCGAGGTCGTCGTAGCCGCCGATCAGGCGTCCGTCCACGAAGATCTCGGGGACGGTCCGGCGGCCGCCGCTCCGCTCCACCATCTCGTCGGTGCGCTCGGGCTCCCGGGAGAGGTTGATCTCCTCCCAGGTCTGGCCCTTGCTCTGGAGGAGCCGCTTCGCCATCTCGCAGTAGGGGCAGTGGTCGCGGGTGTAGATCTCGATGCGGGGCATGGTGCGGAGTTCCTTCGTGCTGGGTCCCGACCGGGCGGTGGAAGGCGCCCGGGGCCCATCCTATAGGCCAGGCATCATGCGGCCGGAAGAGGTGGAGAGCATCGTCGCTGGAGGCCTGCCCGGCGCCCGGGTGGAGGCCAGCGATCTCACCGGGACCGGGGACCACTGGCACCTGCGGATCGCCTGGGCGGGCTTCGCCGAGCTGTCCCTCCTGGAGCAGCACCGCCGGGTCCTCGAGGTCCTCCGTCCCCACATGGAGGGGGAGGGGGGCAGCGGCCGCATCCATGCCGTGCAGATCGACACCGAGTCCCTCGCCTGACCTCCCCGCCATGAACGACGACCTCAAGCAGCGCCTCGAGCAGGCCATCCGGGAGCACCCGATCCTGCTCTTCACCAAGGGCAACAAGCACTTTCCCCGCTGCGGTTTCTCCGCGGCGGTCATCCAGGTGTTCCAGGAGCTCGGGGTCCCCTTCGAGACGGTGGATGTGCTGGCTGATCCCGCCATTCGAGCGGTTCTTGTCGAGATGACGGGCTGGCCGACCACGCCTCAGGTGTTCGTCGGGGGGCGGTTCGTGGGGGGTGGGGATGTCGTGCGGGAGATGCATGCCCGGGGGGAGCTTCGGGATCTGGTGGCCACCGCCCTGGATACTGGCCCCAGTTAGTGGAGGCGGAGCCCCAGGATTTCCACCTTCCAGCGGA
>CAYMFV010000406.1:0-3142 GCA_964389745.1 uncultured Planctomycetales bacterium
CGGACTCGGCCCAGGCAACCAGCCGTTGCCAGTCGGGATCCTCGTCGGGATCCGGGGCGGCATACGCGGGGGGTTCTTTCTCAGGCACCAGGGACCAGTCTAGCAGGTCCCCAAGCGGGAGGCGCTCCGGGATTCCCGAAGGGAATGACGCGGCTCGGGTGGGCCTGTCTGGCCATTCGGAGGGTGTAGGAAACCTGAAATGTCCATCCTCGCCCTGGCCGTTGTTGCGCCCCTAGCCTCCTCGTTCCCGCCACGCCGCCAGCGTCTCCGCCTCCTGCTCCCGGGTAAGGGCCGCCAGGCGCTTGCGGTGGTCGTCTTCCTCCAGCCCGTTCCAGTACTCCAGCGTGGCGGCGACGGTGTCCGCCAGGGGCCGCAGGGTGAGGCCGGCGGCCAGGGCACGGTCGATGCGCACCGTGCACAGCCCGGCGAGCTCGCTCTCGGGGGGAGCCCACACCGGGAACTGGGCCCAGGGCCCCAGGCCCCGCTCCTCCAGGAAGGACGCGGGCACCCAGGTGACCCGGACATCCCCGCCGGTGACCGCCTTGCAGCCGTAGAGGAGCTCGCCGATGCAGCCGTCCGCCTCCGGGCCCACGGCGTTGAACACCCCCGCGACCTGGTCCTCGACGCAGTGCACGCAGAAGGCCGCCAGGTCCCGGGCGTCGATCCACTGGGCCGGATCGGTGGGTGCGCCGGGGCCGAGGACCTCCCCCCCCTCCTGGATGCGGACGGGCCAGTAGGTGAAGCGGCCGGAGGGATCCCCGGGGCCGACGATGAGCCCGGGCCGGATGTTGGTGGCGTGGCCCGGGAAGGCCTTCTCCGCCGCCACCTCGCACAGGGCCTTCAGGGGCCCGTAGGTGCTGCCGGTGACCGCCTCCACGCTCGGGTCCTCGAGGGTCCCGACGGGGTCCTCCTCCCGGATGCCCGCCTTCTCGAAGCTGGCGTAGGCCGACACCGAGGAGACGAAGAGGTAGTGGCCCGCCGCCCGGGCCAGCAGGCCCGCCGAGGCCGCCACGATCCGCGGGACGTAGCCCGATGTGTCGAAGACGGCGTCCCAGCGGCGACCGGCGGCGACGGCCTGCTCCAGGGCCTGCAGGCCATCGCCCCGCTCCGGGTCCCGGTCGCCCCGGAGCTTCTCCAGGTCGGGGAAGAGGTGCGGGTTGGTGCGGCCCCGGTTGAAGAGGGTCATCTGGTGGCCCCGTTCCAGGGCCGTCCGGACGATGTGCGGCCCCAGGAAGCCCGTACCGCCGAGGATGAGGAGGTCGAGCTTCCTCCCCTTTCCGGCCTGGCTGGCCGCCTGGACGGAGCCGGGCACGAGGAGGGCGGCGCCGGTGGCGGCGGCGGCGGAGTGGATGAACTGGCGGCGGGTGGCATCCATGGAAGCGGCGGACGGGCGTGGCCCGCAGCCTAACCTACAGCGGCATGCTCCGCCGCCCCCTCCAGAGGATCATCCGGGTCCGGGACGACGAGGTCCCGGCGGTCCTCTGGGCGACGGCCGGGATGTTCTGCCTGCTCTGCGCCTACTACATCCTCCGGGCCGTGCGGGACGAGATCGGCTCGGAGAACGTCCAGCGCCTGCCCGACTACTGGACCACCGTCTTCTTCGTGATGCTCGGGCTGGTGCCCCTCTACGGGGCCGCCACCCGGCGCTGGCCCCGGCACGTCTTCGTGCCCCTGACCAACCGCTTCTTCAACGCCACCCTGCTGCTCCTCTTCGTGCTCCTGCACGCCTTGCGCGGCGCCGCCCGCGGCCCGGTGGAGTGGACCTTCTACGTCTGGAACAGCGCCTTCGTCCTCTTCGTCCTGACCGTGTACTGGGGTTTCCTGGCCGACGTCTTCCGGGCGCCCCAGGCCCGACGCCTGTTCGGCTTCATCGCCGTCGGCGGTTCGCTCGGCGGCATCCTCGGGCCGGCTTTCACCGCCGCCGTGGTCGAGCGCATCGGCCAGGTCAACCTCTTCCTCCTGCCGATGCTCCTTCTCGAGCTGGCCTGCCTGTGCGCCCGCCGGGTCCACGCCCTGGCGCCGGCGGGCAGTCCCGATGAGGCCCGGGTCGCCCGGGAGCCGGTGGCTGGCGGCGTCCTCCGAGGTCTCGCGGCGGTGGCCCGCAGTCCCTACCTCCTCGGTATCTGCCTGTTCATCTTCCTCTACACCTTCGGCTCGACGATGATCTACTTCGAGAAGGCGGAGATCTCCCGGGCCGCCTTCCCGAACCGGGACGCCCGGACCGCCTTCTACGCCCGGGTGGACCTCCTGGTGAACACCCTGGCCCTCCTCGGCCAGGCCTTTCTCGCCGGCCGGCTCCTGCCCCGCCTCGGCGTCGCCCCGGTGCTGGTGATGCTGCCCCTGCTCACCTGCGCCGGCTTCGCCGCCCTGGGCGCCTGGCCGATTCTCGCCGTGCTGGTCGCCTTCGAGGTGGCCCGCCGCGCCGGGCAGTTCGCCCTTGGCAAGCCGAGCCGGGAGATCCTCTTCACCGTGGTGAGCCGGGAGGAGAAATACCGGAGCAAGGCCTTCCTGGACACGGTCGTGTACCGGGGAAGCGACATGCTCAACGCCTGGATCCACACCGCCCTCACCGGCCCCCTGGGCCTCGGCCTCCGGGGCGTGGCCTGGGTGGCGGTGCCCGCCGCCGGCGTCTGGGCGACCCTGGCCTGGTTCCTGGGCCGGGCTGCGGACCGCCGGGCCGGTGCCTGACCGCGCTGCCCCCCCCCTACTGGCGCAGGAACGGCAGGTAGCGGGGCACCCGGGCGCAGTAGCGCCGGTAGCTCTCGCCGTGCACTTGCAGCAGGTACTCCTCCTCGGTGCGGACCATCATGTGGAAGACCGGCAGGAAGAGGAGCAGCCAGCCGAGGGCATACCAGGAGGGCCAGTGGACGGCGAAGCCCGTGGCGTAGAGGAAGAAGCCGAGGACCTGGGGGTTGCGGGTGCGGCCGTACAGGCCCCCCTCCTCGACGGCCGGGGAGCCCAGCCCGAGGAGGCGACGCAGGCCGAGCTCGACCATGGCGACGGCGATGACCGCGACCCCCAGGCCGCCCAGGCCGAAGCCGAGCAGGCGCCAGGCCAGGGACTCGGGGAGGGGGGGAAGCTGCGGCCAGGGCACCGGCAGGTAGAGGAAGGGGAAGCTGACGTAGAGGCCGCAGACCAGGAG
>CAYMFV010000407.1:0-3135 GCA_964389745.1 uncultured Planctomycetales bacterium
TGGGCCGGCAGGTCGATGGCCACCGGGCAGGCGTCCCGGCAGGCGCCGCACAGGCTGGAGGCGCCAGGCAGCTCTGCGGCACCGGCGGCGAAGGGCATCTGCGGCGCCAGGGCCGCGCCGATGGGGCCGGGGTACACCGTGCCGTAGGCGTGGCCACCGATCTCCCGGTACACCGGGCAGGCGTTCAGGCAGGCGCCGCAGCGGATGCAGGCCAGGAGCTCCCGGGCCTGGGCGTCGGCGGCCAGGGCCCGGCGGCCGTGGTCCAGGACCACCAGGTGCAGCTCCTCGGGGCCCTCGACGCCGCCGGGCGCCGCCGGACCGGTGAGCAGGGACTGGTAGGAGGTGAGGACCTGGCCGGTTCCCGAGCGGGGCAGCAGGCGCAGGAAGACGGCCAGGTCCGCCAGGCGCGGCACCAGCTTCTCGATTCCGAGGACGGCCACGTGCACCCGGGGGAGGGAGGTGGTCATGCGGATGTTGCCCTCGTTCTCGAGGATCAGGATGCTGCCCGTCTCCACCACCGCGAAGTTGACGCCACTGATGCCGAGCTCGGCCCCGGCGAAGTGGGCCCGGAGGGCCTGGCGGGCGGCGGCGGTGAGGGCGGCGGCATCCTGGCCGGGGAAGCTGCCCAGGTGGCGGGCGAAGAGCTCCGCGACCTCCTGCCGGCTCTTGTGGATGGCCGGCACAATGATGTGGCTCGGCGTCTCCCGGGCGAGCTGGATGATGAACTCCCCGAGGTCGGTCTCCACCGGGGCGAGACCGGCCGCCTCCAGGGCGGCGTTCAGGCCGATCTCCTCGGTGGTCATGCTCTTGCTCTTGACCAGCCGCCGGGCACCGGCTCGCCGGGCGATGGCCAGGACCGCGGCGTTGGCCTCGGCGGCGTCCCGGGCGCGGTGGATCACGGCGCCGGCGGCGGCCGCCCGGGCCAGGAAGCGCTCCAGGTGGCCGTCCAGGTCGGCCAGGACCTCCTCCTTGGCGGCCCGGGCCTGGCACCGCCAGGCCTCCCAGTCCGGGGCCCCGGCCAGGGCGGCGGCCCGCCGTTCCCGGAACAGCCCCGTGGCCCGGGCCAGGGCGGCGCGCAGCTTCGCGTCGGCCAGGGCCCGGCGGATGCGGGGGGCCAGGGGTTCCTGGGTGTGGGGCGGGGTCATCCGCGGCTGGCCAGGACCTCGGCCAGGTGCAGGGTCTGGAGGGGGGGGCCGGTGCGGGCCAGGCGGCCGGCCATCTGCAGCAGGCAGGAGACGTCGCCGCTGACGATGGCATCCACGCCCAGCTCCCGGATGCCGGCGAGCTTGGTGTCGGCCATGGCCACCGAGAGCTCCGGATGGCGGACGGCGAAGGTGCCGCCGAAACCGCAACACAGCTCACCAGCCGGCCACGGCACCAGCTCGGCCTCCCGGACCCGGCCCAGGAGGCGGCGGGGCTGCTCCCGGACGCCCAGGTCCCGGAGGCCGTGGCAGGCATCGTGCCAGAGCAGGCGCCCGGGGAAGACGGCGCCCAGGTCGTCGACCCCGAGGACGTCGACGAGGAAGGCCGAGAGCTCCCAGGTCCTGGCGGCCAGTTCCCGGGCCTGCACGTGCATGGCATCAGGGGGGGGGAAGAGCTCGGGCAGGTGGTGGCGCAGCATGGCGGCGCAGGAGCCGGAGGGCACCACCAGGGGGCGGGGGTCATCTCCGAGGACGGCCAGGAGATGGCTTGCCACCCGGCGGGCCTCCTGGCGCTGGCCGCTGTTGAAAGCCGGCTGCCCGCAGCAGGTCTGGCGCCGGTCGAAGTCTACCCGGCAGCCGGCCCGGCGCAGGACGGTGACGGTGGCGTGTACCGCCGCCGGCCGCCAGAGGTCGCCGAGACAGGTGGCGAAGAGGCGGACATCCACCTTCAGAGGAGGGCCACGCCCTTGATGTAGCCAGGCTGGCGGTGCTCCCGGAAGGCCCGGGGAAGCTCTTCCAGCCCCTGGTAGCGGTGGGTGATGATCGGCTCCAGGTCCACCACGCCCTCCCGGATGAGCTCCAGGGCCCGGCGATAGACCGCCGGCCGTCCGTCGGCGTCGAAGCCGCCGGAGGCGCCGATGGGGGAGACCAGGGTCGGCTCCCGCCACTGGATGCCGTTCAGGGCCCCCAGGCCCACCCCGGCGTGGCCATGGCCGTAGAGGATGAGGGTGCCCTGCTTGCGCAGGAGCCCCGGGATCTCCAGGAAGAGGGGGCCGGAGCCCGTGGCCTCCACCACCAGCTCGGCCTGGCGGCCGCCGGTGAGCTCCTTCAGGGCCTGGAACAGGGGCGTCGCCAGGGGGTTCACCGTCTCGGCGCCCAGGGTGGCGGCCGTGGCCCGCTTCCTGGCGTCGGGCTCGCTCACGACGATGCGCCCCGGGAAGCCCAGCACCCGGCGCAGGACCTGGACGAAGAACAGGCCGCCGGGGCCGCCGCCGCAGACGAGGATGGTACGCACGCGGCAGTCGGCGTCGAGGGCGTCCAGGCGGTAGCGCCCGCCGGCCTCCCGGAGCATGTCCACGGCGTGCAGGACACAGGCCAGGGGCTCGACCAGGGCTGCCCGGGCCGGTTCGGTGTCGGCGGCGGGCACTGCGTTCAGCGCCGGCACGGCCAGGTACTCGGCCATCCCGCCGGGCAGGCCGCTGATGCCGTGTTCCCGATAGAAGTCGCACTGGTGGCTGGCCCCACTCCGGCAGTACTCGCAGGGGGGGTCCCGCCCCTCGCTCCGGCAGTTCCGGCCCTGGTCCACCACCACTCGCTGGCCGAGCTGGATGTCGGCCTCGGGCCCGGCGGCCACCACCTCGCCAACGATCTCGTGACCAAGGACCTGGGGTTGCTCGTCCAGAGGGATCGGGCGGCCACCGTGGTCCAGGTTGTAGTTGGCGGCGCCGGACCAGATGTGGAAGTCCGTGCCACAGATGCCGACTGCCTCGACCCGGAGGAGGATCTCCCGGGGGCCGGGTTCCGGGTCCGGGAGGTGGTGGATCTCCAGGTGCTCCGGGGCTGTGAGGAGGCAGGCTCGCACGGGGTCATGGTGACAGGGCGGGGGCCCGCCGCCAACCCCGGATACTGGCCCCACTTAGTGGAGGCGGAGCCCCAGGCATTCCACCTTCCAGCGGAGCAGCTCCGCCGGCTGCCAGTCCCGGTTGCAGACCCC
>CAYMFV010000408.1:0-3128 GCA_964389745.1 uncultured Planctomycetales bacterium
GCAGGAGTTGGTGGTGACGGTGTTTGATGGCAAGACACTGCGCGCCACCCAGTTTGCCGTTGGGTAGGCGGTGCATTGTTTGGCGGCCGTGGGGCTGGTGGCGTGGGGGGTGTGTGGGGTGGTGTTTGTTCAAGAGGCCGCGGACCAGCGGGAGTGACACTGCGCGTGTCGTGGGCGGGGTCGGAGGTGTGGAAGGGAGAGGTTGGGGGCGGGGGGGGGCGGGGCGTGGTCACGGCGGTCGGGGCGGAGGGCGGGCTTCCCACCGCGCCCGAGGGCACCCAGCCCTGGACCCACAGGAGTGTGCCCGGCGGGATTCCCGGCGGCACCGCGAGCGGCGCGGTGGCCGCCTCGCCGTGCAGGTCCACCGTGGCCGTGAGCCGGGCCGCCGCCGCCTGGGAGAGGCTCCACGCGAGCAGCGGCGAGGGCGCGAGGTCCAGGAGGAAGCCCGGCCGGTCCGGGTGGGGGCTGCGGCCGAGGGCGTTCGAGAGCGCCCAGCGGGCGAGGCTGCCGGCGCGGAGCGGCGAGACGCCGTGCATCTCCAGGACGATCCGCGTCCCGGCGGGGTTCGCCTCGATCCAGGGCAGCCGCATGCCGCCGGCGAAGACGTGCTGGAGGTCCCACGTGCCCTGCCGCTGGCGCCACCAGGCGGCCGTGAGACTGCCGTCGGCCAGGAAGCTCGACTTCACCCAGTGCAGGGTCGAAGCGTAGCCGGCAGGGGTCTTGCTCAGCTCCACGGGCCCCGTCCAGGTGGCGCCACCGTCGGCGCTGAAGTGCAGGATGGGCCGCGAGACCACGCCTCTGCCGTTGCTCACCACCACCACCATGCTCCCCTCCACGTGGCAGTCCACGACCTCGGCCTCCCCCCCGGGAGGCACGGGCAGCTGCTGGTCCGGTGCGAAGCTGCGTCCGCCGTCCACGCTGATCCGGACATAGGGGAGGAGGGCGCCGCTGCGCCAGTCGCTCCAGGCGACGGCCACGATGCGGTCGGCCGCGGCCAGCCCCTGGTAGTCGTCCACCCACGGGACCCATGCTCCACCCGCGGGAAGGAGCTGCTCCGGCTCCCAGGTGCGGCCCCCGTCGACGGAGCGGCGGTACAGGAGGCCTGCCTGGCCGCCGGTGCCCGCCCGTCCCCATTCCCTCCACACGACGTGGAGGTGGGAGCCATCGACGACCAGGCGGCCGCCGTTGGCCTCGCCGGTGCCAGTTGGATCCTGGTCGAGACGCACCGCCGGCCTCCAGGGTCCTCCGTCCTCCGAGACCGTGAACCAGGCATCCCGATCCGTCTGCCCGAGCTGCGCGCTGAAGTAGAGGGCATGGGCCCGGTGGTCCGCCACCGCGACGTCGGCGACCCACTCGATGGGGCCGCTGATGGACATGTTCAGGCCCCGTGCCGGGCCCCAGGTCCGACCACCATCCCGACTCCAGCGCGTCAAGGGCTCGATGTACCACGGCGAAAAGAAGGCGCCGTAGACCAGGAGGACGTCGTCGCCGCCGCCGGCAACCAGGGTGGCATGGTCCGACCGCACCGCCTCCGGGAACATGGTCACCTGCCAGGTCCGGCCGGCATCCGCGGAACGGGCGTACCAAGCGTGGTCACCGATGGTCCCGTGGGTCCAGCCGGCCCAGACGACGTGGATGACGCCGCTGGCGACCGTCACATCGGGATAGGAAACATCGCTGCCTGTTCCCGCCCAGCCCGGGACATCCACTGGGGGCCCCCACGTGACACCGTGATCCGTGGAAACTGCGACCCGCAAGGTCTCGCTGGCGAGGCGCCCCGGCGCGCCCGGGAACAGCACCGCCCGTAGCGGTCCCTCGCCGGCAACCTGGACCAGGGAGCCCGGAGTGTCACCCCGGTCGAGGCGAACCTGGGGACGCCCCTGCTGGGCCCCAAGGGACGCGGAAGAGACAACGAGACAGGCAAGCAGCGGTGCTGCCATTCGCGTCGAGATTCCATTCTTCAGGATCATGATGCGTGTCAGGCAAGGAACAGGGGTGCCCCATTCTACCGATACCTACTGGCGCCCGCCCGCTCCCGCCCCCCCGTAGCCCATGGCCTCCATGTCCTCGAGGAGCCAGCGGTCGGCCCGGTCCTCCGCCGGGCGGCGGGGCACGGCCTCCACGGTCGCCAGGGCGGCGGCGAGCGTGGCCTGCAGGCGCTGCACCGCCGCCGGGCGCTCGGCGAGGAGGTCGTGCTCCTCCCCGGGGTCGGCCTCCAGGTCGTAGAGGGCGACGGGGCGGTAGTCGCCGGCGAAGGCCTCCGCCTCGAGGAGCAGCTTGTAGCGGCCCTGGCGCAGGCACAGGAAGCGGTCCCAGAGGTGGATCCGCCCCCCCCCTGGGAGGACGGCGGAGCCCCGGGCGAGGACGCGACCCGCCTCCGGGCCCAGGAGGCGCCGGGCCAGGAAGCGGGGGATCTCCGCCAGCTCGCCGGGGGCGTCCCGGTCGAGGCCGTCCACGCCCCACAGCACCAGCGGGACCTGGACCAGGGGCTCGTACAGGGAGTTGCCGTGACCGACCAGGTCGTGCTCCAGGAACTGCTCGCCGTGGTCGGAGGTGACGATGATCCACAGCGGGCGCCCGCCGGCGGCGGCCCGGGCGGCGGCCACCACCCGGCCCACGCAGTGGTCGGCGAACATCACCTCCTCGTCGTAGAGGCGCTGCAGGACGTCCAGGGCCTCCCGCCAGCCGGCCACGTCCTGCCGGCGCCGCTCGGGCAGGGCGTGCAGGAGCTTCCGGAACTCCCAGACGCTCACCCCGGTCCAGCGGCGGGCCTCCTCGGGCGGCACGAGGCTGCCCCCGAAGGGCGGCGGCGCCCGGTACGGGGTGTGGGGGTCCATGAAGTGGAGGAAGGCGAAGAAGGGGCGCGGGTCGGCGGCCAGCTCGGCCAGCAGGTGCTCGCCGCGCTCGGCGCTCCGGTCCCCCCGGACGTACACCAGCTCCCGGGGCCGGCCGGTGGCGCTGAACAGCCGCTCCAGGGGCCGGGCCAGCCACGGCCAGCGCTGCAGGCGGCCCCAGCGGCTGCTCTCCCGGCGGAAGACGACGAAGGCCCGGACCACCGTCCCGGGCGCCGCCAGGGCGTCGTCGTAGACCTCGAAGCCCCGGGCGAAGCCGTGGGCGCCGGCCAGGAG
>CAYMFV010000409.1:0-3107 GCA_964389745.1 uncultured Planctomycetales bacterium
GCCTGGAGATGGGCCCGGGGGCCGGCCCGCTCCTCCTCCGGCGGCAGGTCGGCGGCCAGGACCTGGCGGATGCGCTCGAGACCCACCGGCTCCGGCGAGGAGTAGAGGAGGGCGAAGAGGACCCGGAGGCGCTCCGCGGGAATGGCCGGGTCAGCGGGGGGAGTCGGTGCGGACAAAGCGGATCGCGGGTCCCTGGATGTCTGGCAGCCCCTGGGCGGCATTGTAGCGGCGGAGCATCTCCTGGAACCACGCCCTGCCCTCCAGGGGGGCCAGGGGATCCTCCTCGAGACCGGCCAGGAGCACCGGCACCGGCGCCGGGGCCGCAGGCGGCAGGCGCTCGGCCAGGCGGACCACCCGCCAGCGCTCGTCCCCCGGGAAGCGGAAGGGCCCGACCACGCTGCCCACCGGCGCCTCGGCCAGGGCCTCGCCCAGGGGCGGCGGCAGGTAGGGCGGCAGGGGCGGCAGCCGGCCGTCGCCCTTCGGGCCCGGCTCCAGGGACTCCCGGGCCAGGACCGCCGGGTCGGCACCGGCCCGGAGCTTCCTGGCCCAGTCCTCGGCCTGCTGCCGGTCCCGGGACACGAGCAGGTGCACCCGGTAGCGGGGATGGCGCCGGGCCTCGGCCCGGACGGCGAGCTGGTAGAGCTGGTTGTCGGCCAGGTGGCCCTCGAGGACGGTCCGGACCTCGTCCCAGGAACGCCCGAAGCGCTCCCGGGCCCAGTCGTCCAGGCTCTCCCCGGCCACCAGGCTGGCCCGGATGCCGGCCACCGCCTCCTCCACGGAACGGGCCAGGGTCCCGGGGTCGGCCTCCAGCCCCAGGCGCCGGGCCTCCCGGCGGGCCATCTCGCTGCGCAGCAGGCTGCCGATCATGGCCCGGGCCTGGTCGGGGAAGAGGAATGCCGCCTCCGCGGCCAGGGCCCGGGCGTCCAGGGCCGCGTCCCCCACCCGCACGCCGGGCAGGAGCGCCGGCACCGGAATGCCCCGGCGGGGCGGCGGCGGCGCCGCGGTCTCCCCCCCCCTGGGAGCGGCGCAGCCGGGGAGCAGCAGGAGCGGCAGGAGGCGACGGAAGGTCACCGGAAGGTGAGGGCCCGCTGGATGGCGACCCCATGGCAGGTGGGACACTTCACCTTCTTCATCTTGCTGCCGGCGCTGCCCATCTCGGTGACGTACACGACGCCGGTGCCGCCGCAGGTGGGGCAGTTGTCGAAACGCACCGAGGTCACCTGGTAGTCGCCGGAGAACTCGGCGTAGTAGGCGAGCAGCCACTGGAAGCGGCTGGTGGGAGAGGCCCGGCGCCACCAGGCCTCGGGGCTGTCCTCCTCGCTGCCTCCGGCGGCGGCCCGGCGGGCCCGTTCCACGTTCTCCAGGTAGCGCTTCATGCGCTCCTCCAGCTCCCGCTGCTGGGCGCTGCGGGTGTCCTCCTCGGCTGCGTCCGGCTCCTTCAGGCCCGCCCGGGCCTTGTCCTCCCCGAGGATCCAGGTGCCGGTGCCGTAGGCCGCCTGGTGGCGCCGGGCGCCGTGCTCGACGCGCTCGGCCCAGAGGGCATCCAGGTCACTGGCCTGGAGATCGGCCTGCATCTCCTGGAGATCGGGCAGCAGGCGCTTGCGGACCTCCTGGGGCAGCGTCTCGGTGGCCCACTCCATGATCGCGTCCACGCTGCTCTCCCGGTCCAGGGCCTTGCGCTTGACCAGGCCCACCACCGCGTCGAACCAGCGCCTGGTCAGGCGGCGCTCCATGGCCTGCCGGCGACGGGCGGCGAAGCCGTCCACCAGGTCCAGGTAGTCGGCCCGGAGACCGCCGTCCGGGAAGCGCTCCTCGTAGGTCCCAAGGAGGGCCTCGGCCTGGGCGAAGCGCTCCCGGTACATGAGCTGCCGGATCTCCTGGAGGAAGCCAGCCTCCTCCTGGTGGGCCAGGGCCCGGGCCACCGCCTCGAGGCTGCCCTGGACCCGGCGCAGCAGGGCCTGGTCGCCGGCGGCCTCGGCCAGCTCCCGGGCCCGGTCCAGGTGCTCCAGGGCCTGCTCGTAGGCGCCCACCGCCTGCAGGTCCCGGGCGAACTCGTACTGGGCCAGGGCATCCTCCGGGTCCACCTCCAGGACCTGCTCGGCGTAGTACTGCTCGGGGGTCAGGACCTGGGTGGCCGGCACCGTCACCTCCTCGGGGGGGGCGGCCAGCCGGGCCAGGGGCAGGGTGATCACCGAGTCCCGGATGCGGATCTGCAGGTGCTCCTCGTCCCGGCGCAGGATGCGGCCGGTGAGCTGCTGGCCGTTGCGCAGGAGCAGCCGGCTGGCCGCCACCTGGGGCTCGCCGGCCTCCATGCGGTAGCCGAAGGCCGTCTTCAGGCGCTCCTCCTCGCCCGGGAACAGGTCCCCCCAGGCCAGGGTCAGGCGGGACCCCCGGCGGGCCTCCTCCACCTCGAGACCGTCCAGGTCGTGACGGAGGATGCGCGCGACCAGGAGGCGCCCGTCCCGGAGGCGCAGGATCTCGTCGCCGTCCTCCTGGGTCGCCAGGGGCGCGGCCAGGAGGCCCAGGAGCAGGAGCAGGAGGATCGGGCGTCGCATCTTCGGCTGGCGGGGATCAGGGTCGGGCGGCGGTCTCCAGGCGGCGGGCCACCGGCACCCGGCGGGGCAGGAGGAAGGGCACCCGGGCCACGGGGTGGTCCCGGCGATCCCGGTAGAGGATCAGGACGGCCCGGCGGACTCCGGACGGCCCCTCGGTCCCGGAGACCTCCAGATCGTAGCGGTACTCCGGGGCCCCCGGCACCGGCTCGCCCCGGTAGTCCCGGAGGCCGGCCAGGCCGCCGGCGGGGTCGGGCAGCCAGGCTTCGTCCACCAGGTCCTCGACCAGGGGCTCCAGGACCGGCGCCAGGGCGGCGTGGGAACGGGCGCCCACCTGGAGACTGCCCCCGTACTGGAAGAGGGCCATGAGGGCGGTGATCCCCAGGAGGAAGATGCCCATGGCCACCAGCACCTCCACCAGGGTGAAGCCCCGGGTCCTCCTCACGGCAACCTCCTGCCGCCCCAGGCCAGGCGCAACCGGGCCTCGCGGACCTCGGGAAGGAGGAAGGGGACGCCCCGGTGGTGCTCGGCGGCCATCGTGCCGTCCAGGCCCCG
>CAYMFV010000410.1:0-3104 GCA_964389745.1 uncultured Planctomycetales bacterium
CAGGCGGACGCCCGCCCGGCCCTCCAGGAGCCGGGCCTCGCCGTCCTGGGTCACCCGGCCCTGGAAGACCCAGCCCGCCCAGGCCGAGGCCGGCACCCGGGCCTTCGGGTACTTGTGCCGCCAGAGGTGGTCCTGGAGGCCCGGGGGCTTGCGCTGGATGCGCCACGGGGCCGCGGGATCGTCCAGGGGCCGCGTCCAGATGTCCCCGTCCCGGATCCACAGGGACTCCCCGGGCATGCCCACCAGGCGCTTCACGTAGTTGTTGACCGTGGCCAGGGGGTAGCGGAAGACCACCACCTCCCAGCGCTCGGGATCCCGGAGGAGGTAGGAGACCTTGTCCACCAGGACCCGGTCGTGGATGCCGCCGTTGACCACCGGCGGGTTGCCCTCGGGGTGCAGCTCGGTCCCCATCAGGGTGGGCTGCATGGAGCCGGTGGGAATCTGGTAGGCCTCGACCCCGAAGACCTTGAGGCCCATGGCCATCACCACGGCGAAGATCAGCACCTCCAGGTTGTCCCGGATCGGGTGCCGGGACTTCGCCTTCTTCTCGGGCGGGCGCTTGCGGAGGAACCCCATGGTCGGCGAATCTTAGCGGCGGGGCCCGGGTGCGGGGGCCTCAGTCCTCCGTGCTCAAAACTGCCAGGAAGGCCTTCTGGGGCACCTCCACCCGGCCCAGGGACTTCATCCGCTTCTTGCCCTCCTTCTGCTTCTGGATGAGCTTGCGCTTGCGGGTGATGTCGCCGCCGTAGCACTTGGCGGTCACGTTCTTGGCCAGGGCGCGGATGCTCTCCCGGGCGACGATCTTGCCGCCGATGGCCGCCTGCAGGGCGATCTCGAACTGGTGGCGGGGGATTTCCTTCTGCAGCTTGCGCAGGATCGCCCGGCCCCGGGACTGGGCCTTGTCCCGGTGGCAGATGACCGACAGGGCGTCGGCCTCGGTGCCGGCCACCAGGATGCGCAGCTTCACCAGGTCGGCGGCGATGAAGCGGGGCTTCTCGTAGTTCATGGTCCCGTAGCCCCGGGTGCCCGACTTCAGCTTGTCGTAGAAGTCGAAGATGATCTCAGCCAGGGGCAGGTCCCAGGTGAGGAGCACCATGGTGGGAGAGATGTGCTCCTGGCGCAGGAAGCGGCCCCGGCGCTCGGCGCACAGGCGCATGATCGGCCCGATGTACTCGGTGGGCACGAGCAGGCTGACCTGCACCACAGGCTCCCGGATCTCCCGGAAGCGGCTCGGGTCGGGCAGCGCGCCAGGGGAGCGGATGACGCGGGTGCTGCCGTCGTGGAGGACGATCTCGTAGGGCACCGTGGGTGCCGTCTGGACGATGTCCAGGTCCGCCTCCCGCTCGAGGCGCTCCTGGGCGATCTCCATGTGCAGGAGACCGAGGAAGCCGCAGCGGAAGCCGAAGCCCAGGGCGTCCGAGGACTCGGGCTCGAAGATGATGGCCGAGTCGTTGAGCTTCAGGGTCTCCAGGGCCGAGCGCAGGTCCTCGAAGTCGCCGGGGTTGGTCGGGTAGATGCCGCACCAGACCATGGGCTGCGGCTCCCGGTAACCCTCGAGGGGGGGGGCCTTCTCGCCCTTGGCGACGGTGATGGTATCGCCGACCCGGACCTGGCCGAGCTTCTTGATGTTCGAGATCAGGTAGCCGACCTCGCCGGCGGTCAGGGAGCTCACGGGCACCGGCGCCGGGGTGAAGCGACCGAGCTCCAGCACCTCCCAGTCCCGGTCGGTGCCCAGCATGCGCACCATGTCGCCCTTGGCGATGGTGCCGTTGACCACCCGCAGGTAGACGACCACGCCCCGGTACTCGTCGTACTTGGCGTCGAAGATCAGCGCCTGCAGCGGCGCCCGGCCGTCCCCTTCCGGGGGGGGAATGCGCTCGACCACCGCCCGCAGGACGTCCTTCACCCCGGCGCCGGTCTTGGCCGAGCAGCGCAGGGCGGACTCCTTCTCCAGGAGCAGGGCGTTCTCCAGCTCGCCGGCGATCTCGTCGGGCCGGGCATGGGGCAGGTCGATCTTGTTGAAGACCGGGATGACCACCATGTCCTGCTCCAGGGCCAGGTGGGCGTTGGCCACCGTCTGGGCCTGGATGCCCTGGGCGGCGTCGATCAGGAGCAGCGCCCCCTCGCAGGCCTGCAGGGACTTCTCCACCTCGTAGGAGAAGTCCACGTGCCCGGGAGTGTCGATCAGGTTGAGCTGGTAGCGCTGGCCGTCCAGCTCCGCCCACAGGGTCACCGCCGCCGCCTTGATGGTGATGCCCCGCTCCCGCTCCAGGTCCATGGAGTCCAGCACCTGGTGCTGGCGCTTCCGGGGATCCAGAGCCCCGGTGAGCTCCAGGAAGCGATCGGCCAGGGTGGACTTGCCGTGGTCGATGTGGGCGATGATGCAGAAGTTGCGGATCCGCTCCCGGGGGACGTCGGTGCTCATGCCCGTGCCTCCTGGTCCTCGTCCTCCGCGGGCAGCACCGCGGCCAGGGCGAAGCGCAGCCGGTCCACGGCCTGGGCCCGGTGGCTGACCTGCGCCTTCTCGGCGGGGCCGAGCTCGGCGAAGCTCCGGCGCAGGCCCTCGTGGAAGAAGAGCGGGTCGTAGCCGAAGCCGCCCGACCCCCGGGGAGCCTCCAGGATCCGGCCCCGGACCTCGCCTTCCACCGCCAGGAGCACCTCTCCGGCCCGAGCCAGGGCGATGACGCAGACGAAACGGGCACGCCGGGAGTCGGGCGGCAGGCCCTGGAGGCGCTGGAGGAGGAGGGCGTTGTTGGCCGCATCCCGGATCTCCCGGGGGCCGTCCACCCCGGCGAAGCGGGCCGAACAGATGCCAGGGGCGCCGTCCAGGGCCTCCACCTCCAGACCGGAGTCGTCGGCCAGGGCCCAGGTCTCCGGACCCAGGTCCCGGGCGGCGACCTCGGCCCAGGCCAGGGCCTTCTGCATGGCGTTCTCCAGGAAGCTGTCTCCGTCCTCGGCCACCTCCGGGGGGGGGGGGGGGGAGGGCCCCGGGGCCGGGGGGCTCGCGGGGCAGCTCCCCCAGCAACCGGCGCAGCCCCGCGGGCTTGGCGGCGTTGCCGCTTCCCGCCAGCAGGCGCCGCCCCACCGGGCGCGGTCCGGCGTCG
>CAYMFV010000411.1:0-3103 GCA_964389745.1 uncultured Planctomycetales bacterium
ACGCGGAGCGCCCCCGAGGGCACCTACACCGCCGTCTGCGGCGGCCGCCGCGGAGGTGTAAGAGAGACAGAGTGGGGAGGGCGGTAGCGGAGGGTCGGGGGCGGTGGAGGGGCTCCACGGCGCGGCGGGCTGGCAAGGGCCCGCTCAGCCCTCGTCCACGGCGCACAGCCGCAGGAAGCCGCTGGCCTTCCTGTAGGAGCCGAGGCGCCGGGACGCCGCCCAGATCCGCTCCCGGCGCTCGGGGCTCACCCCCACCGCCAGGGCGTCGAACTTGGCCCGGATCTCCTCCTCGGTGAGGGGATCCCGGGGGTCCCCCTTGGGCCAGTCCACCTGCCGCTCCAGGTGCCGGCCGTCGGTGGTCTCGATGACCACGTGGCAGCGCTGCACCTTCGGGAAGGCCGCCTCGAAGGCCGGCTCGGCCACCACCTCGATCTTGTGGATGTGCTCCTGGACCCGGGGATCCCGGATCACGTCCTCCTCGAAGAGATCGGGCGTCACCCGGCCGTGGAGCAACCCCATGGTGATGCAGTAGGGCAGGCTGTGGTCGGCGGTCTCCCGGGTGGTCGGGTGGTACTTGCTCGGGTCCGAGAGGATGTCGGCTGCCTTGGTGAGCGTCCGGATGCGCACCTTGCGGATGTCCCCGGGCCGCAGCCCGTGCTCCTGGCAGAGGGCGATGGTGCAGGAGATGGGCGCGTGGGTCAGGGCCTCGGTGGGGAAGAACTTCATCCCGCAGCGCAGGATCCGCCAGTCCCGGCCCAGGTCGTCGAAGACCTCCCACTTCCACTCGCTGGCCATGACGTGGGCCAGGCCCTCCTTGCCGTCGAGGGCGTGGGCCGGTCCCTGGAAGCCGCCGCGGGCCAGCAGCGCCGCCTCCAGGCCCGCCCGGGTGGCCATGGGGTCGGCAGTGTTCTTCATCATCGTCAGGTGGCCGGCGGTGATGGCCCCCAGGGTGCAGTTCGCCGACCCGGCGATGCCCAGGGCGTGCTGGATGCGGGGGGCGTCGAGCCCGAGCGTCCGGCCGGCAGCGGTCGCCGCGGCGAAGGCGGTCAGGGTGGCGTGGTGCCAGCCGAGCTCCCGGATGCCCGGGAAGGAGGCCTCGCAGAGGCGCTGCTCGATCTCGTAGCCGACCAGGATGCCGAGCAGCATCTCCCGGCCCCCGACCCCGGCCAGCTCGGCGGCGGCCATGGGCCCGGGCATGATGTCGCTCGGGTGGCTCGGGTCCTGCTGCCAGTAGATGTCGTTGTAGTCCTGGGCCCGGATGGCCAGGGCGTTCAGGAAGGCGGCCTGCAGGGGCGCCACCTTCGTGCCCTCACCAAGCAGGTGGCAGACCCGCCGCCCCCCCTCCGCCGCGACCAGCTCCCGGACGATGCGCCAGTCGCCCGTCCGCCAGCCGCCGAAGGCGCAGCCCAGGGAGTCCAGGAGGAAGCGCCGGGCGGCCTGCACCACCTTCCGGGGGACGTCTTCCCACCGGAGGCCGGCAGCCCAGCTCGCGATCCGCCAGGAGACGAAGTCCTCGGGGGCCCTGTGGGTGTCCTGTGCCATGTCTTGCTCCTCCTCCCCAGCCTCACACCGTTGCCACGGCCGCCGCCTCGGCGATGGCCCGGGCCATGTCCAGGGTGGAGGCCTCGCCGCCGAGGTCGTAGGTCCGGACCCGGCCCTCGGCCAGCACCGCGGCGACACCGGTCTCGATCCGCCGGGCCGCCTCCTCCTCGCCCAGGTAGTCGAGCATCATCTTCGCCGCCAGGATGCAGGCCGTCGGGTTGACCTTGTACTGGCCGGCGTACTTCGGGGCCGAGCCGTGGGTCGGCTCGAAGACCGCCACCTCGGCGCCGATGTTGCCGGCGGCGGCGAAACCCAGCCCGCCCACGAGCTGGGCGCAGAGGTCGGAGACCACGTCGCCGAAGAGGTTGCTGGTGACGATCACCCCGTAGTCCTCGGGGTTCTTCACCAGCCACATGCACATGGCGTCGATGTTGGTCTCCCAGAGCTCGATGTCCGGGAAGTCCCGGGCCACCTCCCGGGCGGTGCGCACGAAGAGCCCGGAGGTCTCCCGGAGCACGTTCGGCTTCTCCACCACCGTCACGCTCGGGTAGCCGTGCTTCCGGGCGTACTCGAAGGCCGCCCGGACGATGCGCTCGGCACCCCGGCGGCTGATGATGCGGGTGGTCACCGCCAGCTCGTCGGGCGGCAGATCCGCGAAGCGGGCGAAGCCCGGGTGGGCGGCGAGGGCGTCCCGGATGGCGCCGTCCACGGGGTGGAACTCGACGCCGGCATAGAGGCCCTCGGTGTTCTCCCGGAAGACCACCAGGTCGATGCCGTCCCGGTAGTTCAGAGGGTTGCCCGGATAGGCCTTGCAGGGCCGGAGGTTCGTGTAGAGGTCGAAGAGCTGGCGCATCCGGACGATGGGGCTCCGGTACGAGAGCCCCTTGCCCTGGAGCTCGGGGGCCAGCTCCGCCTCCGCCTCCTCCTTGGGCTTGCTGGTGATGGCGCCGAAGAGAGCGGCGTCCACCTCCTGCAGGCCCTGGATGGTGCGCTCGGGCAGGGGATCGCCCTCCCGCCGCCAGTACTCCCAGCCGATGTCCAGGGGTCGATAGTCCGCCGCAAAGCCCACAGCGTCCAGGACCAGGCGGGCCGCCTCCATGACCTCGACCCCGACGCCGTCGCCGGGCATCCAACCGATCGTGTGCCGTGCCATCTGTGCTCTCCTCGGGGGTTCTCCGGTTTTCGGGTCCGAAAAGCATAGCCGTACCCCCCCCGGAGGCCGCCCGGGCACGATCCCGCCCCTGGCCGGGGAAGAAGAAAGCCGGCGGGCCCCGGAGGACCCGCCGGCCAGGAAAAACGTCCCTATCTTCCCATTGCGTTTGCTTGCTTCCGGCCTTGCGGCCGCCCGGCGAGGCCGGGCAGCTGCCGGCGGCGGACCAGGAGGACCAGCCCGCTGGCGAGGAGGAGGAGCAGGCCGGGCAGGAAGGCCCGGGGGCCCGGGACCGGAGCGGCCAGGCGGGCAGCCACCGCCGCCGCTCCCACGAACAGACCGAGGAGGGCCCCTGGGGCCGGGAAGACCGGCGCCAGGAGGAGCAAGGCCGCCAGCCCCTCGACGCCGGCC
>CAYMFV010000412.1:0-3099 GCA_964389745.1 uncultured Planctomycetales bacterium
GGCGGGTGCTCCTGCCCCTCTACCAGGGCCGGGGCGACGACGGCTTCTTCCTGGCCCGGGAGTTCCGGCCGTTCTGGCTGCGCTGCTCCGCCTGCCTGCGCCGCCTGCGCCTGGACCGGCTGGCACGCCTGCTGCCCGGCGTGCGCCGGGACCCGGAGCAGCCGCACACCCTGCTCGTGGATCCCCGGATCGCCCGCTGGTATCCGGTCCAGGTCTTCCACCTCCTCGGTTACCGGAAGCAGCGCCGCCGGGGGGCACGGCTGGCCTTCACCCGCCGGGCCTGGGACCTGCGCCGCCCGTCGGCGTGGCGCTTGCCGGAACCGGAGTCTAGGGCGTGATGATGCCCGGCGCCTGCTCGCCGCCCTGTTGATCCAGGACGGCCTTGCGCAGGGAGGCGACCATCTCCGCCGGGAAGACCAGGCCGTGCTCCCAGCCCGGATTGAGGACCATCGTGGGCGGCTCGTCGCCGAGGTGCAGGAGCAGCTCGGCGGCGTGGACGGTCACCAGGTTGGGCGAGTCCTCCATCTCCGCAGCGAAGGGCGTCGCCCGCTCCTGGTCCGAGAAGACGGGCATCCAGGGTGCCTCGTCCTCGCCACGGATCATCAGGAGGCGCAGGCCACCTTCCCCGTCCTCCATCGGCTGGCCGAAGAAGCAGACGGCGCTGTTCAGGAGGGCTTCCAGGAGACCCTGGTCGTCGAGGGAGCCTCCGGCCCAGTCGAGGAGGGCCTGCTCCAGGGGATTGCCCGCAGCACCGAAGGCGCGGGCGTCTTCTTGTGTTTCGCTCATGGGGACGGGGGGGACCGTTGCGGCCCCAGGCGCCCAGGGTAGGTCAGGGAGCCGTTTCCGGGGCGGGTCTTTTTCCCGCCAGCCCGGCGAGTCGCTCCAGGGCGCCGAGAAGGGGTGCCGTCCGGACCGCGGCGGCCTGCCGCCGGCGGCGGGGGAGGGAGGCCAGGGCCCCGGCCACCTGGCGCCGGGTGGTCGCCAGGAGCTGTCGGGCCCGGCGGCGGAGGACGGCCCGGACCACGGCCCGGATCAGGAACAGGTAGACCGCCAGGAGGATCAGGGCGTTCACCAGGAGGTCCAGACCCACGTACTGCCCAGGGGGGGGGGCGGAGAGGGACTCCCGGAGGCCGGGGGCGAGGTCGGCGAGGAAGGCCACGGCTGCCTTCCAGACGATCCAGAGACCCAGGGCGTAGACGGGCAGGTCCAGGAGCAGGTGCAGGCGGCGGAGCAGGCTGCCCTCGGCGGCGGCGGGCAGCTCCCGCTCCACCAGGGCGGACCAGGCTTCCGTGGCGGTCTCGGCCAGGAGCTGGTGCAGCTCTTCGGCGGCAGGCACGCCGGCGGCCTCCGGCTTCAGCCCGCAGCGCCCGGCGGCCAGGCGGGCCTCGAGCAAGGTCTCCTCGGTCCAGGTGGCAAGCTCCTGGGAGCCGGGCAGGAGGCCGCCGGCGTCCTGGATACGGCGCCGCTGCCCCGCCTTGCGCACCTCGCCGGCGGCCAGGGCGGCGCCGGCGGTGCCAGCGGCCAGGAGGGGATTGCGACGTAGGAGCAGGGCGCCGGCGCCCAGGCCCAGGGAACCGAGGCCACCCCGGAGGGCCCAGCCGCCGGGGCCGTCCCAGCGCCGGGCGGTCTCGGCGGTGAGGAGGGCGGCCAGGTCGGCCTCCCGGAGGCGCAGGCGCTCCTCCAGCTCCCGGGCTGCCCGCTCCAGGAGGACGGCGGTGCCCTCGGCCACGGCGTCGGGCAGGCGCTGCAGCTCCGGCGCCGCCTCCTCCCGGGCGGCGGCCGCCAGCTCGGCGATGCGGGCCGCGGTGCCCCGGGCGTTGCGCCAGCGGGCGTCCGCCAGGGCGCCGCCCTCGACCAGCTCCTGGAGGAGGAGGCGGAACTCCCGCCAGCCGGGGGTGTCGGGATCCGTCTTCGCCTGGCGGGCACTGGTGGCCACCACCGGCGCCTCGGGGGCCCGCCAGCGCCCGGCCGCCAGGCGCCGGGCCTGGTCCAGGAGCTCCTCCCGGGCGGCGGCGCTCAGCTCGTCGGCCCGGTTCAGGACCACCAGCAGCCGGCGGCGCCGGGCGAAGGCGTCGACGAAGCTCACCGCGGCCTCCTCCACTACGGACTGGTGGTGCAGGACCACCACCAGGACGTCGCTCCGCCGGGCCAGCTCGGCCACCACCTCCCGGTGTCCGGCGACCACGCTGTTGACGTCGGGGGCGTCCACGAGCACATGCCGTGTCCAGGGGCTGGCCACCTCCGGCGCGTGCCACTCCACCCTCGGGGGGGGACCGGGGAGGCCCCGGAGCAGGGGCTCGATGTCGGCGCCAGGCGGAGCGTGGATCACCGGTTCCCGGGTGGTGGGACGATCGACGCCCTCCCGGGCCAGGTCCTGGCCGACCAGGGCGTTCAGCAATGTGGACTTGCCGGCGCCGGTGGCGCCTACCAGGGCGACCACCAGGTGCCGGTCGGCCCGTTCCACCTGGCGGTCCAGATCCTCCAGGAGTTCCTCGATCCGCTCCCAGCGGGACGACACCGCCGCCAGGCTGCGGACCTGCTCCAGGTCGGTGTGGAGCTGTTCCCGGAGGCGCCGCAAGCGGCCCTGCAGGGCGGTAGGGGGGGGGGCGGCGTCGCTCATGTGCTTGCCGGCGGGGCGAGGAGGTCGCGCGATGCCTGGCGCAGGGCCAGGGCCTGTTCCTGGCCGCGACTGGCCGCCAGGCGCAGCGCCGGGGCGGCGGCGGGCAGGGTGGCGTCCACCAGGACCGCGGCCAGGGCGGTGCCCCGCTGGCGGGCCCAGAGGTCCCGGGCGGTGCCCAGGATCGGGCTGCCAGCCAGGCGCGGGAAGTACTTCTCGGCCAGGAACTCCCCGGCCAGGCCGCCGAGGACGGTGGCCGTGTCGGCGCCGAGGCCGCCCGTGGTCAGGACCAGGGCGGCGGCACCGGCGGCGGGCAGGAGGAGGACGGCGTCGCTCAGGAGCTGGAGGTCCCAGTCCCGGCCCCGCCGGGCGAAGGCCTCCTCGACCAGGGCCTCGCAGCCGGCCTGGAAGTCCGCCAGGGCCTGCCTCATATACACATCTCCGAGCCCACGAGACAGGCAGAAAACTCGTATGCCGTCTTC
>CAYMFV010000413.1:0-3098 GCA_964389745.1 uncultured Planctomycetales bacterium
GTCCTGCGCTGCTACGCAGAGGAGGCGGGCAGGGACCTGGGCGGCCTGGCCCTGCAGGGCTCGGTCCTGGCCGGTCTGCGCGTCCAGGACACCTGTCACTTCGATCCCGATCCGAGCCTGGTGCCGGCGGACAGCAAGCGCCTCTACCAGGAGTTCCGTACCGCCTGGCGGGAGTGCGAGGCCCTCTGGCACGGCCTGCACCGTAGCCTGGGCAGCCTGCCGGGCTCCTGGCGCCTGGACGACGGCCTGCCCCGCATCCGGGACCTGCACGACCCCCTGCCCCTGGCACGACTGGCGGTGCTCTTCCGCCCCCGGGATCCCCTCGCCCGGATCAACTTCGCCGCGGTCCTCCTCCGGCGCCATCGCCTGCAGGAGGCCTACCGGGCCCTCCTCGACCTCCTGGGCTGGCCGGGTCTGCGCTGCGAGCACCTTGCCCGGGCCTACCGGAACCTGGCCGCCGTCTCGGAGCTCCTGGGGCGGGCGGACGAGGTCCTGGAGTACGCCTCCCTGGCCTTCGTCGTGGCGCCGTGGGACGCCGCCAGCCGCCGGGACTACCTCTGCTACGCCATCGCCGTGGGCGACCTGCCCCGCGTCGAGCAGGCTTCCCTGGAGATCCTGGATGCCTCCGGGGGGGATTTCCGCCCCAGGGACGTCCTTTCCTTCATTCGCCGCCGGCCGACCCTCGCGGCTCGTCGTCTGGACGAGGACCGGCGTCTCGCTCGCTGGCTCCACTCGGAGCTGACCACGTCCTGGAATCGCTGAATCGACCATGCACCGAGTCCTGAAGATCCTGCTGCTCCTCGCCATCCTGACCACCCTGTCGGCCTCTGTGCTGGCCGCCAGCCGGGGCCGGGCCCTCGGCGGCGGGCCGAGCACCGGCCCGAGCGGTGGCGTGGGTGCGCCCGCCTTGCGCATGCAGCCCTGATCGGGTTGCTGCCCGGGAGGAGGCCGGCCGCTCCCTGCGCCGGCGGCCGGTCACCTCGCCTTGGTCCCCCCCAAGTCTTTGCACCAGTCGAGTCCGCTGCGTCTGCCTGATCCCCCCGATGCGTCTGCTCCGCCTCTTCCTCGTTCTTCTCCTGCTGGCCGTGACGGCCCTGGTCTTCGCCACTCGCCAGGGGGACTCCCCCCCCCGGACATCGGCGGCCCGTCCGGGGCCTGCGGATGACACCGCGGCAGCCGTGACCCGGAAGCGGGCCCCAGCCGGCACGACGACGGCCGCCG
Organism: uncultured Planctomycetales bacterium; assembly: GCA_964389745.1. GTDB lineage: Bacteria > Planctomycetota > UBA1135 > UBA1135 > UBA1135 > CAYMFV01. Next base: position 1,222 of record CAYMFV010000413.1, read on the forward strand.
TGGAGGCCGCCGCCAGGCCGGCGGACTCCCTGGCAGCGCCAGCGGTGGCGGAGGCGGCGCGGAGCGCGGTCGGGGATGCGGATCCCTGGGCCATTCGCGTCCTCGGGGCCGACGGCGAACCCCTCGAGGCCACCGTCACGGCCGTGCGCCTGACGCCAGCGCTCCAGGAGTTCGTCGAGGACCGGGTGGGCATCGATGCCCATCTCCTGGCTGAAGTGGAGCCCTTTCACGAGCTGCAGACCACGGGCGGGGTGGTGAGCCTCGCCGGCTCCCTGGAGGCTGGCGAGTGCTTCGTCTGGGCCTCGGCTCCCGGCCACGGAACCCGGGGCATCTTCGTGACCCTGCCCGAGCCCGACCCCGGGCGCCGGGCCCTGACTCTGTATCCGTCCCCCCCTCTGGAGGTCAAGGTCCGGGACGTGGAAGGTCACCCCCTCGCCGGGATCGAGGTGTACTTTTCGAACCCTACCTGGGACGAGAACTACACCGCCCGCCCCTGGCGGGAGCGGCTCAAGCGGCGCTTCTTCCTGGCCACGGTGCAAAGCGGCGCCGACGGCGTGGCCCGGCTGGACTGGCCCTTGGAGGGACCGATGACGGTGGTGGCGGGCCTGGAGGAAGGCTACGCCAAGGCCTTCCTCTACGAGGCCGGGACCGGCGAGGAGAACGTCCTGGTCCTCTACCGTCCGGCCATCGTCAGCGGCCGGGTGACCGACGCCGAGGGCCGCCCCCTGGCCGAGGCCGAGGTCACCTTCCTGGGCATGGATGGGGAGCGGACCATCGGGGTCGGCGACGCCATCACCGACGAGGACGGGCGCTACGACGTCGAGATCTCCACCCGCTTCCCGGTGGCCGTCGGCGCCGCCCTCCACCCCGGCAAGGCCTTCCTCCTGGAGACGGTGCTGGCGCCGCACCCCGGCGAGCACCGGCAGCTGGACTTCGTCCTCCCGGAGGCAGTCCCCGCCGACTTCCAGGTGGTGGATGCCACCGGGCGGCCGGCCGGCGATGTGCTGGTCGTCTTCAAGAAGGGCACCATGGACTGGGTGCCCGGCGCCTTTACGGCCGACGCGGCGGGCCGCTTCCGGGTGAAGAACTGGCTGGCCCGGGGCGCGCCCTACCTGGCCTGGGTGATGCACGGCGGCATCCTCGTGGACACCGTGGAGTTCACGGTGCCCCGGGAGCCGGGGCCGGTGCGTCTCGAACTCGCCCAGGCCGCCCGCATCGGCCGGGTCGACGCCGAGGGCGCCGCCGTCGCCACCCTGACCTGGTTCAGCCGCGCCCAGTACGGCCGCTCCACCGAGTGGCCCGGGGACGCGGAGCTCAGCCCCGTCCTGGCTCCCGGCCTCGGTCGCCTGGAGGCCCAGCTGGATGACGGCCGCACCCTGGTCCGGGCCCTCGCCCTGCAGCCCGGCGACAACGGCCCTGTGCACCTGGCAGCCGAGCTGGCGGAGCTGCACTTCACCCTGCCTCGGACAGGGGGGGGGACAGAGGCGACAGCCGAGGCCTGGCCGGCGGTGCTTCTGGCCGCGGAGGGCGACCGGCCCGTGGTGACGGCCGAGGTCCGGCCCGGTGCAAGCGTCCTGACGTGTTCCCCCGGCCTCTACTGCCTGGAGGTCCGGCCCACTGGGGGAGGGACGATCCGGCGCGGTCCCTTCCGGGTCCCGGCCGGAGGCCTGGACCTGGGGCGCCTCGAGCCTGAGCCGCCTGCCGGCCTCTCGGTCCTGGTCGAGGACGGCTCTGGCGAGCCAGTGGCCGGCATTGGTGTTCGTGTCTACGGCCCCTTCCTGGCGAGCCCTTTCCTGGGCGGCACCGACGCCCGGGGCCGGGCTGTCTTCCCGGAGCTGCCGCCCGGGCTGTGGACGGTCCGGGTCTATCCCTTCGAC
>CAYMFV010000414.1:0-3088 GCA_964389745.1 uncultured Planctomycetales bacterium
GCCCTGGTGGCCCTGGCCGGGGAGACCCCGGAGGAGCTGGCGGTGGTACCCGACCTGGGCCTGCACCTGCGCTTCCCGGCAGTGACCGCCCCCGAGGCGGGCAAGGCACCGGAGGATCCCGAGGAGCTGGCCGAGCTGGACCGCCACTTCGACGAGGCCCTGGCCTACGGCGAGATGCTGGCACGCCTCGGCTCCTCCCCCCCCCCGGAGCGGGACCTTGCCCGGGAGGCGCTCCTGCCCTATGCCCGGGGCGAGAAGCCCATCCTCCTGGAGTGCCGGGACCACCGGACCCTGGCCCGGGCCGTCCGCTGGGTGGCGGAGCGGGGCCTGCAGGCGGTCTACCTCGCCGGCCAGGATGCCTGGAAGGTGGCCGGCCTCCTGGGGGCCCGGCGGGCCCGGGTGGTCGTGGGACCGGTGCACGCCCTGCCCGCCAGCCGGAACGATCCCTACGACGCCCCCTACCGCCAGCCGGGCATCCTCGAGGCCGCCGGCTGCCTGGTCGGCCTGCGCACCGAGAACCCGGAGGTAGCCCGCAACCTGCCCTTCCAGGCGGCCACCGCCGCCGCCCACGGCTGGGACCGGGAGCGGGCCCTGTACGCCCTGACCCTGGGCGCCGCCCGGGTCCTGGGGGTGGACGCCTTCACCGGCTCCCTGGAGGAGGGCAAGGTGGCCAACCTCTTCCTGGCCGCGGGGGATCCCCTGGATTTCCCGGGGCAGGTCCGGCGGATGTGGATCGGCGGCCGGGAGGTGCCCCTGACCTCCCGCCAGACCGAGCTCCGGGACCGCTACGCCGCCCGCATCGAGGCCTGGTTGGCCGCCCGGAAGCGGCCCGTGCTCCGCTGACCGGGCGGGGGGCGCTTCAGCCCCCGGGCGCCACGGTAGCCAGCCAGGCCGCCAGCCCGGCGTCCAGGGCGGCGCCGTACGGGAAGACGTGGGCCGCATCCAGGTCCACCCAGGTGGCGGCGCCGGCGGCCCGCTCCCGCAAGGACTCCTGGAAGCCCCGGGCCGGGTCCCGGCGGCCCGAGACCAGGAGCAGCCGGCCGCCCCGGGCGAGGAGCGCGTCCACGGCGGCCTCCATCCCCCCCCCGGGGAGGGGCACCGGTGCCACCAGGACAAGCTGGCGGAGCTCGGGGCGCTGCTCGGCGAGGGCCGCAACCAGGGTGCTGCCCCGGCTGCCGCCGAGGAGCCAGCACCGCTCCCAGGGCACGGCCAGCTCCGCCCGGAGCAGGTCGAGGGCGCCGGCCATCCAGGCCAGGGCCCGGCGCCGGCGCCGGCTGGCCTCCTCCACCGGCGTCTCCCCCCCCCCGTCGGCGAGGGGCGCCCGGTACCAGTCCGCCGCCGCCAGGAGGTGGCCGCGGGCCGCCAGGGGCAGGAGCTCCCGGAGGGTGTCGGCCCCGCCGTGGACGGCCCGGTTGGCCAGGAGCCCCAGGGCCCGGACCTCCCCCGCCGGGCGGGCCACCAGCAGCGCCAGCGCCCCGGCCGGGTGGTCGAGCTGCCAGCGCTCCACGACCACCCCCGGGGGCAGCTCCGGCCAGGCCAGGACCTCCCGGGAGCCGAGCACCGCCGGGCCGGCGGGCGGCGCCGGCTCCTCCGACCCCTGGCAACCCGGCATGAGGGCCAGGAAGAGGAGCAGGAGGACGAGCTGGATGCCGCTGGCCGCCATGCTCCTAGCCTATGCCCCCTGCCGCCGGGCCGGCCAGCCATCCGTGTTCCAGGTCCTCCGCCGCCATCCCCGTTTCCGGCGCCTGTGGCTCGCCCAGGTGGCGAGCCAGGCCGGGGACTGGCTGAACCGGGTGGCCATCCTCACCCTCCTGACCCGGCTGCAGGGACCCGAGGCGGCCCTGGGCGCCGGCGCCCTCTTCAGCCTGGAGCTGGCCCTGCGCATGCTCCCGGCCGCCGTCTTCGGCCCCCTGGCCGGCCCCCTGGCCGACCGCCTCTCCCGGCGGGGCCTGATGATCGCCATGGACCTGGCCCGGGCCGGGGTGGTCCTGGGCTACCTGACGGTGGACCGGCCCGAGGAGATCCCCCGCCTCTACGGCCTCCTCCTCCTGCAGATGGCCCTGACCACATTCTTCGCCGCCGCCCGGGCCGGAGCCCTCCCGGACACCGTGCCCCGGGGGGAGCTGCACGCCGCCTACGCCCTCTCGGCGGCCACGTGGTCCACCATGCTGGCCCTGGGCGCCGCCACCGGCGGCCTCCTGGTCCGGGTCCTGGGCATCTCCGGCGTCTTCCTGGTGGACGCCGCCAGCTTCCTGGCCAGCGCCCTCCTCCTCCTGGGCCTGCGCCTCTCGCCGGTCCCCCGGCACCCGACCCCCCTGGCCGCCGGGGACCTCCTCCTCCTCCGGGACCTGCGCCGGGCCCTGGCCCATGCCCGGGAGCGGGGCGTCCTGCCGGCGGTCCTGGCCAAGACCTGCTGGGGGGCCGCCGGCGGCTTCCTGGTGGTCCTGCCCGTGGCCGCCCGGGAGCGCTTCGCCGGCGCCGCCGATCCCGCCGCCGCCGTCCGGGAGGCGGGGCTGGCCGTCGGGCTCCTGTACGCGGCCCGGGGCCTGGGCACTGGTCTGGGGCCGATCCTGGCCCGGCGCTGGCTGGGGAGCGACGAGGCGGCCCTCCGCCGCCAGGTCCTCTGGGGCTTCCTCCTGGGAGCCGCCGGCTACGCCTGCTTCGCCCCGACCCGGCTTCTCCTCCCTGCCCTGGCCTGGGTGGTGCTGGCCCACTGCGGCGGCAGCACCCTATGGGTGGCCTCCACCACCTGGTGGCAGCGACGGGTGGACGACGCCTTCCGGGGGCGGATCTTCGCCATGGAGTTCCTGGGCATGACCGTGGCCTTCAGCGCCGGCGGCGGGGTGGCGGGCCTCGCCCACGACCTGGGCCTGCCCCTCACCTGGGTGGTCTGGACGAGCTGCGGCCTGGTCCTGGCGGGCGCCGCCCTCTGGGCGCGGGTCGCCCGGCCCGGTGGGGCCCTGGCTGGGGGAGGGCCAGGGGCCTGGACCCAGGGAAGGGGGGGAGGAGGCTAGAATCCGCCCGTGGAAAGCCCGGCTACGTCGCAGAAGCCCGTCCGCATCCCGGCCGACTGCGGCCAGGAGGAGGC
>CAYMFV010000415.1:0-3078 GCA_964389745.1 uncultured Planctomycetales bacterium
CCGCTCCGGGTCGGCGCTGGCGGCGTGGATCGCGTCCACGTCCCGGTGGATGGCCAGGACTGGCACGAGCTCGCTGCGGACACCGGTCAGGAGGTTGACGCTGCCCGGGGGCAGGTCGCAGGTGGCGCAGATCTCGCCGAGGAGGGCGGTGGCCAGGGGATGGGCCTCGCTGCCCAGGGCCACGACGGTGCAGCCGGCGGTCAGGGGGGGAAGGAGGAGGGAGAGCAGGGCCAGGAGGGGCTCCTCGTCGGGAGCGACGACACCGACCACGCCCACCGGCTCGGGGATGGTGAAGTCGTGGTAGGGCCCGGCCACCGGATTGGCACAGCCCAGGACCTGGGTGTACTTGTCGGCCCAGCCGGCGAAGGCAACCACCCGGTCGCAGGCGGCGGCGACCTCCCGCCGGGCCCGGCGCAGGCCTCCGGGGACCATCTCCGCCAGGAGGGCCGCGAACTCCTCGCGCCGCCCCTCCAGCATCTCGGCCATCCGGTAGAGGACCAGGCCCCGGTTCGCCGCATCCCGCCCGGACCACCCGGCGAGGGCGCCGCGGGCGGCCACCACCGCCTCCCGCAGGTCCTTCCGGGAGGCCTGGCAGACGTGGCCCAGGACCCCGCCCCGCCGGCTGCGCACCGGCAGGGTGCGTCCGGACTCGCTCCGGGGGAAGGCCCCGGCGATGTAGAGCTTCCAGGTCTTCAGGACCGGCAACCCGCCGCCGCCCCGCTCGGCGGCCTCCACCTCCTTCCTGCCCCTGGTCTTCCTTCGGGCTGCCATGTCAATCGAGCCTCACGTAGGGACGGAGCCCCTGCACCCCCCCCTCCCGGCCGAAACCGCTCTCCTTGTAGCCGCCGAAGGGGGAGGCGGCATCGAAGCGGTTGTAGGTGTTGCACCAGACGACGCCGGCCTGGAGGCGGGAAGCGACGGCGAACATCTTGCTGCCCTTGTCGGTCCAGACGCCGGCCGCCAGGCCGTAGGGACTGTTGTTGGCCAGGGCCACGGCCTCCTCCGGCGTCCGGAAGGTGAGCACCGCCAGGACCGGGCCGAAGATCTCCTCCCGGGCGATGGTGTGGGCCGGACGTACGCCGGTGAAGAAGCACGGCCGGCACCACCAGCCCCGCTCCGGCAGGGGCGGCCCGGGCGCCTCGTGGAGCTCCGCCCCCTCGGCGACGCCCGCCGCCAGGTAGCCGCGGATGCGCTCGAGCTGCTCCCGGCTGTTGATGGCCCCGATGTCGGTGTTCTTGTCCAGGGGGTCCCCGACCCGGAGCTGGCGCATCCGCCACTCGAGCCGCGGCAGGAACTCCTCGAGGATGGACTCCTCCACCAGCACCCGGGAGCCGGCGCAGCAGACGTGCCCCTGGTTGAACCAGATGCCCTGGACCACGCCCTCCACGGCCTGGTCGAGGCTGGCGTCGGCGAAGACGAGGTGCGGCGACTTGCCGCCGAGCTCCAGGGTCAGCCGGCGGCCGGTGCCCGCCACGGCCGCCGCCAGCTTCTTCCCCACCTCGGTGCTGCCGGTGAAGGCCAGCTTGTCAACCCCGGGATGCGCCGCCAGGGCCGCCCCCGTCGCCCCCCCTCCGGGGACGATGTTCACCACCCCCGGCGGCAGGTCCACCTCCTGGAGGATCTCCGCCAGGCGCAAGGCCGTGAGCGGAGTCGTCTCGGCTGGCTTCAGCACCACCGTGTTTCCACAGGCCAGGGCCGGGGCCAGCTTCCAGGCGGCCATGAGCAGGGGGAAGTTCCACGGGATGATCTGCCCGCACACCCCGACCGGCCGGGGCGTGCGCCCGGGGAAGGCGTAGGCGAGCTTGTCCGCCCAGCCGGCGTGGTAGAAGAAGTGCCGGGCCGCCTCGGGCACGTCGAAGTCCCGGGACTCCCGGATCGGCTTGCCGCCGTCCATGGTCTCGAGGACGGCCAGCTCCCGGGCCCGTTCCTGGATGCGGCGGGCGATGCGGAACAGGTAGCGGGCCCGCTCCTCCGGCCGCAGGCGCTGCCAGCGGGGCAGGGCCTGGCGGGCGGCCCGCACCGCCCGGTCCACGTCCTTCGCCCCCCCCTCGGCCACCCGGGCCAGGGGCTCCTCGGTGGCGGGATTGCAGGTGGTCCGGTAGCGGCGGCTGGCCGGTGGGAGGAAGCGCCCGTCCACGAAGAGTCCGTAGCGCTCCGCGATCCGCACCGGGGTCCGCTCCGGTGCCGGAGCGTAGTCCCAGGAACGACCGGGCTCGAGGCCGGGCGGGGCGCCGGCGCCTGTCTCCGGGGCATCCATGCCCGGATTCTAGGCAGGGCGCTCCCCTGGCGCCGCCCTTCCGCCGTCGCGCTGGAGGAAGGGCACCCAGCCCGCCATCCCCTCCCGCCAGACGAGGATCCGTTCCGGGCCCAGCTCCTCGGCCCGGGCACGCAGCCGGGCCTCGTCCACGGGCCCCTCGGGCTCACCCCCGGGCTCGGCCAGGAACCAGTCCCCGGCCGGCGCCGCCGTGCCAGCCCCGTCCCGGAGCGGCAGCCCCGGGACCTCAACGGCGGCCAGCCGGCCGGTGTCCAGGCCCAGGGCGGCGTCGTGGGCGTCCAGGCGCCACCGGGCCTGGCGGCGGAAGGCAGCGGCCCGCTGCCGCTCCAGGCGCAGGGTCTCCTGGAGGCGCTCCCGCTCCCGGTCCAGGGTCTCCTCCCGCTCCGCCTCCGCCTGCAGGTCCGGCAGGACCAGGACGAGGATCGGCGCCAGGCAGGAGAAGAGCAGCCCGATGCCGAACCAGGCGGCGAAGCTCCGGCCGCGGCTCCGGGCCAGGGCCGCGGAGACCAGGGCGATGCCGAACCAGCAGAGGAGGCCCATCATGACCTGGCAGGGTCTTGGGGAATCCCGGCCGCTCCTTCCGGGCGCCGGTCGCCGGGGTGGGCACCTCCCCTCACGGCCGGAGACGCACCTGGCGGATCGCCACGCCCGGCGGCAGGAGCAGCACCTCCCGGACCTCCCGGCCCGCGTCCAGGGGGGTGAGGTCCAGAGGCCGGCTCAACACCGTGCCGTCGGCGAGGAGGACCTCCAGGTGCACGGCCTCGGGCAGGCCTGCGGCCGGGTCCGTGGCCTCCGCTTCGGGG
>CAYMFV010000416.1:0-3072 GCA_964389745.1 uncultured Planctomycetales bacterium
CGCCACCAGCAGCAACGACAGCAGGCCGACCCGGACCAGGCCCTGCCGGGAGATCAAGCGCCTACGCAAGGCGAGGCAAGGCGAGGCGAGGCGAGGCGAGGCGAGGCGAGGCGAGGAATGGCCAGACGCCCCGCGCCCCAGGAGTTCCAGGAAAGTGCGGTGGCTCTTCTTCATCGATGGGAATCAGGGGGCCCCCCGTTCACGGGAGTCGTATCCTTCCTACCAGCTCCGAAACGGGAAGGTCAAGCCCCTGGCGCGGGATTCCCTGGATCTGACCGGATCCTCCCGCTTCCCACCTGGCCAAAGAAGGAATCCCCTTTTCGGCTCTGGCTCGCCCAGGCCAGCCATTCGAGTAGGGCCTGGCGGGCCCGCCAGGGCTCCACGTGGTCCAGGGGGCTTCACGGCTGCGGAAGATCGCCTTCCCTTGCGCACGGGCGGACCTCTGTGGAATCGCTTGACTGCTTGACCAGCAGAAACCGCGGCGCCCGGTCGTCCCTTTTCCAGCGCCTGGTTGCTGGACGGTTTCCGGACCTCCCCCGGAGAGGGCCAGAAGGCCCCTGGAGGCCGCCTACACGCTGATCTGGCCTCGACCCCGCCCGCCAGGCACCCACACAAACGTCAGGAGAGCCGCTTTTCCCGCGGGGATCAGCCGGGGACGATCGCCGCGAAGCCGTACCGCCGCCCCTCCCGCACGAAGCGGCCGATAGGGGTCACCGGGTCGTGGTAGAGGAGGCAGGTCCAGCCCTCCGCCACGGCCCGGGGGATCCACTCGCTGCGCACCGTCCAGCTCCGGGCGGCGTTCATGTCGTAAGCCATGATGAAGGGCAGGTGGACGTGGTTGCGGGTCGGCACGACGTCGGCCCAGAAGCAGGCCTTCTCGCCGCCGTCCTCCACCAGGACCAGGGAGACGCCGTCGCTGTGCCCTCCCACCTCGACCATGCGCACGCCGGGCAGCGGGGCACACTCGCCCTGGAAGGTGCGGAGCAGGCCGGCGTCGAGAATGGGCTGGAGGTCCTCCCGCCGGTAGGAGGCCCGGCGCATGTGGCCCGGGTCCAGGGCCGCCTCCTTCTCCACCTCCGGAGTCCAGTGCTCCGCGTTCGGGAACACCGGCCGGCCGTCCGGGCCACAGGCGGCGCCGATGTGGTCCCAGTGGCAGTGGCTCATCAGGCAGTGGGTGACCTCCTCGGGCGCGACGCCGGCCTCCCGGAGGCTCGCGGTGAGCTCCCAGCCACCGTCGTGCTCGATGTGGAACATGGCCCGCTCCTTCTCGCTCCACCGCCGGCCGATGCCCGGCTCGACGACGATCCGGTGCTCGCCGTCGTCCAGCAGGAAGGGGTTCGTCGCCAGGGGGATCGTGTGGTCCGGGTTCACCGGCGTCAGCCGCTCCCACAGCACCCGGGGCACCACCCCGAACATGGCGCCGCCGTCCAGGGCGAAGCGCCCGTCCTTCAGGGCCACGACCCGGAAGCGGCCGACCCGGGTCTCGCGCACGCCCGGCGGGGTCTCGCGCATCGGCCCCGGCCTCACTTCCGGCCCAGGAAGGGGCGCAGGATGGCCCGCGAGATGATCAGCTTCTGCACCTCGCTGGTGCCCTCGCCGATGGTGCAGAGCTTGGCGTCCCGGTACATGCGCTCCACCGGGTACTCCCGGCTGTAGCCGTTGCCGCCGAAGACCTGGATGGCCTCGTAGGTGACGCGCATGGACACCTCCGAGGCGAAGTACTTGGCAATGGCGGCCTCGGTGCCGTAGGGCCGGCCGGCGTCCTTCAGGCGGGCGGCGTGGTACACCAGGTGCCGGGCGGCGGCGATCTCCGTCGCCATGTCGGCCAGCTTGAAGGCCACCGCCTGGTGCCCGGCCAGGGGCTTGCCGAACTGCTCCCGCTCGACGCTGTAGCGCAGGGCCTGCTCGTAGGCCCCCTGGGCGATGCCCAGGGCCATGGCGCCGATGGAGATCCGCCCCCCCTCCAGGGTCTTCATGAAGGTGGGGAAGCCCTCGCCCGGGGGGCCGAGGACGTGGTCCACGGGCACCCGGCAGTCCTGGAAGACCAGGTTGGTCCAGTCCGAGCCCCGGGTGCCGAGCTTCTTCTCCCCGGGCTCGATGGTGAAGCCCGGCGTGTCCCGCTCGACGACCAGGGCGGCGATGCCCTTGGCGCCCAGGCTGCGGTCGGTCTGCACGGTGCACACGAAGGTCCGGGCGTAGGAGCCGTTCGTGATGAAGCACTTGGCGCCGTTGACGATGTAGTGGTCGCCGTCCAGCACCGCTGTCGTCCGGGTGGCGCCCGAGTCGGAGCCGGCCTCGGGCTCGGTGAGGCCGTAGGCGCCCATGTACTCGCCCTGGCAGAGCCCGCGCAGGAACTTCTCCTTGAGGGCCTGCCGGCCGAAGGCGTAGATCGGCCAGGTGCCCAGGGAGACGTGGGCGGCGTAGGAGAGGGCGGTGCTGGCGTCGACCCGGGCCAGCTCCTCCACGGCCACGCTGTAGGACAGGTTGTCCATCCCGGCCCCCCCCCACTCCTCGGCGAAGGGCAGGCCGGGCAGGCCCATGGCGCACATCTCCTGCCAGGCCGCCTCGTTGAAGGTGGAGGTCTCGTCGTGGTGCCGGGCGGCCGGCGCCAGTTTCTCCTCGGCGAAGCGGCGGACCGTCTCCCGGATCATCTCCTGCTCCTCGGTGAGGTCGAGGTTGGTGGCCAAGGCTCCGTTCTCCTGGGCAGTGCTCATGCGCGGGCTCCGAGTCGTTCCTCGATGTAGTCGGCGATCTCCCGGGTCGGGGTGCCGGGGCCGAAGACCCGGGCGTAGCCGGCGGCCTCCAGGGCCGCGGCGTCGTCGGGGGGGATGATGCCGCCGGCGACCAGCAGCACGTGGCCGAGGCCCCGGGCCTCGAGGAGCTCCCGGACCCGGGGCAGGAGCTCCATGTGGGAGCCGGACAGGATGGACAGGCCGACCACGTCCACGTCCTCCTGCTCGGCGGCGGCGGCGATCTGCTCCGGGGTGCGGTGCAGGCCGGTGTAGATGACCTCCATGCCCCGGTCCCGGAGGGCGGCGGCCACCACCTTGGCGCCCCGGTCGTGACCGTCCA
>CAYMFV010000417.1:0-3054 GCA_964389745.1 uncultured Planctomycetales bacterium
GGCCAGGACCTCCGGGGCGTCGGCCAGGACCGGCCGGCTCCGGGCGCACAGGCCCAGGCGCATGCCCCGGCGGTGGAACTCCTCGGCCAGGCCAGCGCCGATGCCCCGGCTGGCCCCGGTGATGACGGCCACGCGGCCCTGGAGGTCGGGAAGCACCATCGCCCGGCAGGCTAGCGCCGCCGCAGGGAGACCCGCTCCACCACCCGCCAGCCCCCAGGAGCCTCCGGGTCCGCCATCTCCAGGGTCCCCTCCCAGACGTCGCCACCCAGCCGGGCGGTCCGGAAGCGGCTGAGGGGCGGCTCGCCGGGAGCGGCGTGCAGGGTCCAGGAAAGGCCGTCGGCGGTGAAGCGCAGCCAGAGGGAACGGCTCCGCCCGCCCTCCTCGAGCATCTGCACCCGGACCAGTCCGACCTCGGGGTCGAAGGTGTAGAGGTTGGCGGAGCGGGCCACCTCCCGGCCGTCCACGGCGGCGAGGAAGCGCCACTGCTCCAGGAGGAAGGAGTCGGGGACCAGCCAGGACAGGCGCCGTGCCACCTCGAAGTTGCCCCGGAGGCCCTCGTCGGTCCCCTCCCAGTCCCCCAGGAAGCGCTGGAAGGGGGCCAGGCCCTCGGCCACCCGGATGGTCCGGAGGGCGGCGGCGGCCCGTTCCTCCCCCGGCCCGGGCGCCGGGGGGGAGGAACTCACCGGAGGCCAGGCACAGCCGGCCGCCAGGAGCAGGAAGGTGGCGGCAGCGTTGCCGAGGGCCGTGAGCAGGTAGCGCATGGGAAGGCCGACCAGTATCGGTCGGCCTCGGCTCCCGTCCAAGCCCCGGTCGTGGGCCTCCCTCCACCCGTGGCCCGGGATTTGCACGGAAGCGGGGCCTCCATGGCCTGGACTCCCAGACCCCGCCCCCGAAGCTCCATGCAGGCACCCCCGTCCCCCATCTCCCCCCCCAGGGCCCGGGGCTTCACCCTCGTGGAGCTCGCGGTGGCCGTGGTCATCATCGGCGTGCTGGCCGCCTTCGCCGTGCCCAGCTTCATGCGGGCAGCGGAGCGGGCCCGGGCGGCCGAGGCCTTCCAGTACCTCCAGACCCTGCGCTCCGCCCAGGAGCGCTACCGGCATCTCTACGGCGAGTACGGCCCCTGGCAGGCCCTGGACGTCTCTCCGGGCGTCCCCGAGTTCTTCCTCATGGGCTTCGTCGAGCCGGGCAGGACCGGGACCCTGGAGACCTCCTGGCGGATCAGCCTGGGCCGCAAGACGCCGGCCTCCCGGTACGGGACCTACACCGTGGTCTTCACCGAAGCCGGCTTCGACCGGGCCGCGAGCACGATCCCCGAGGAGCTCGTCCCGGCCGCCTTCTAGCTCGGAAACCTCCTGGAAATATTTCCAGGAATCCTCCGCCATGCCCGACCGGCGGCCCTCGTCCGGCCCCCAGGGGCGAGCTGAGCCTGGCATGCCAGTTGCTCGGTGTGCACCGGCGGCGGCGGCCCCTTGCGGAGACCCCGTCGCCCTCTCACCCCCCTCCGGTCCGGCAAGGACCCTCTCCCCGAACCCGAACAACGCCCACAGCAGCATGAGGAAGTGCCCCCCGAAGAGCCGGCGTTCCGGCTTCACCCTGGTGGAACTGGCCGTCGTCGTCATCATCATCGGTGTCCTGGCGGCCTTCGCGGTGCCCCAGTTCATGCGCTCCGTCGAGCGCTCCAAGGCCGCCGAGGCCTTCAACTACCTCTCCTCCGTGCGCACCGCCCAGGAGCGGTTCCAGGCCCGGATGGGCCGCTACGGGATCGAGTCCGAGCTGGACATCGTCCAGGCCGCACCGAAGTACTTCACGGTAGGCGCCATCTCTCCCGGCCCCACCGGCGACCCGGAGACGAGCTGGCAGATGACCCTGACCCGCACCGGTACCTCCAGCGGCTACGGTCAGTACACGGTCACCTTCAACCAGGACGGCTTCGACCCGAGCAACAGCACGATCCCGCCGGAGATCAACCCGCAAGGCTAGGCCACGGGAGGCTCACCGGCCGTCCCCGGCTGGGGAGCATCCCGGTGGCCCTGGGTGCCGCCTCCCACCCTCCTGGGGGAGGCGGCACCGCCCTTTCCTTACCCCCTCCGAGCGCCCCAAGCCTTGGCGGATTCCGGACTTGGGTCACCATGGAGGACCTCGGACGCGAGCGCCCGTTCTGGTGGTAAGCTTGTTCCCGGGGACTCTTCCCCTGCGGGCTTCCACCCCCCGGAGCCCGGCGCAAGAGCCCGACCGTTGTTCTCTCGCCCCCCATCCCCCATCCCCTCGAATGGATGAGGCTTCATCCTGACGCCCCCTCAGCAGGAACCGCCCCCTCCGCGTCCGATGCAGGGCTCCTCCACCTGCAGGAGTCCCCTTCGTCGCCACTGCAACTCCACCAGGAGCAGGGCGAGACGGTTCTGAGATTCCGTGCCAGCGCTCCCTCGCCGGGTGCGAAGGCACGGGCTGTGGAGGCATGCCCCCCGGACCTGCCGGGGCCGGGCGGGCCTCGCCTGCCCATCGAGCTCTTCCGCACCGCCACGGGCGTGGCCTTTGGCCGGGACCGGGTCTGCCTGGAGGTGGTCCGGGCCACTCCCTTCGGGGTGGGGACGGTGGCCCGGACGAGCCTGCCCCTGGAGGGGAGGGAGCCGGAGGAGATCCTCGCCGCCCTGGGGGCAGCCGGCTGGTGGCGGGGCCAGGTCGTCCTGGGCCTCGATCTCCGGCGGGAGTACACCGCCGCCCGGCCAGGCGACGATCTCTCCCTGGGCGACGACGCCGGCGCCCTGTCCGGCGCCCTGGCCACCTTGCCGGGGGGAGTCCTGGTCGAGGCCTGCGACCTCAAGGCCCGCAACCTCCAGTTCCGGCGGATCACGGCCTGCCCGCGCCTCTGGGCGGAGAAGGTGGCCGGAGGGCTCGCCGGCCGGGGGCGCAAGGCCCTTCTCGTGCCCATCCCACCGGCGCCGGCCACGCCCGGCCAGCGGTTGGCTCGGGCAGGGCGCGGCCGGGCCGGTTCCTGGGTCCTGTCTCTTTGTCAGCCCCGTCGCGGCCGACCCCTCGCGGAGGGCGGGTGTCCGG
>CAYMFV010000418.1:0-3044 GCA_964389745.1 uncultured Planctomycetales bacterium
GGCGCGTTTTCGTGCAGGCGGTCGAGCGCCAGCTCCAGCAGGGCGCGCTTGCGGCCCATGGGCAGGAAGTCGCCCCGCGTCACCGGGGGCAGGGGATCGAGACCGTACAGCCCGTCCGCCACCGCGTCGGGGTCCGCCGCGTCGATGACGGCGACGCGGGCGGCGCCATAGCCGAGCCCGTCGAGGATGGCGTTGGCCAGGTCCACCTGGCCCCTGAGCCCGCCCGCCTCGTCCTCCTTGTCGGGGGGCAGTAACAGCAACGTGCGCGCCGCCCCGTAGGACGTCGCCGCAAGCAGGGAATCAAGCCCCACCTGGGTCACCTCGTTGACGGCAAACGGGATCACGTTGGCGGGCAGGCCGCGACCGGCGCGGGCGATGATGTCGATCATGTCCTCGCCGAACCGGGTGTCGTGGACGAGGAGTGCCGGGTCCGCGCCCCCGGCATCGATGTAGGCGCCGAGCAGCGTGCGCAGGCGCTGGAACAGGGCGTTGCCGGCGGGCAGGGCGTAGGTGGCGGCGCCGGTGGGGCAGACGCTGGCGCACGACCCGCAGCCGGCGCACACATACGCGTCGATGGCCACGTGGTCGCCGTCCGGCGCGATCGCCCCGGTCGGGCACACATCCAGGCAGTTCGTGCAGCCGACCGTGTTGTTGCGCGAATGGGCGCACAGATCGGTGGTGAAGTCCACATAGCGCGGCTTCTCGAATTCGCCCACCATGTCGGTGATCTCGAGGACGGCGACGGCGGGCAGGCGGCGGGGACGGGCTTCCATCGGCGGGCGCAAGCTGGCAGGCTGGCGCCGCCATCATGGCAGCGGCGCACGTCACCGTCCTGGTCGCCTCCGGCGGCGAGTCCCCGCTCCTGGAGCGGACCCTGGAGGAGCTCCGCCGCCAGGCGGTGACCGCAGGCGCCGAGCTGCTCCTGGTCCTCAACCGGGCCGAGACGGACCTGGAGGAGGCCCGCCGGAGCCGCCTCGAGGCCCTGGCGAACCGCCTCCTCTTCGCCCCGGAGCCCGGCAAGTCCCATGCCCTCAATCTGGGCTTCCGGGAGGCCCGGGGCGCCCTCGTCGCCTGCACCGACGACGACGCCCTGCCGGCACCGGGCTGGCTGGCAGCCCTCCTGGCGCCCTTCGCCGGTGCCGGGCCCGAGCTCGCCGGCACCGGCGGCCGGGTCTGGCCGGTCTTCCCGCCCGCTGGCCCACCGGCCTGGTACCGCCCTCTCCTGGCCGGGGCCCGGACCTCCTTCCTGGGACCCTGGCACGACCTCGGCGCCGAGGAGCAGGACTACCCGAACCGCCCGGACCGCCTCCCCGTGGGCGCCAACTGGTGCCTGCGCCGGGAGGCCGTCCTGCCCGATGGCTTTCGCGTCGACCTCGGGCCCAACCGTGCCACTGGCCTTCGGGGGGGGGAGGACACGGAGCTGGCGCTGCGACTCCTGGCCCGAGGCCTGCGCCTGCGCTACTGTCCCCGGGCGGTGGTCCACCACCCGGTGACGCCGGAGCGCCTGGACGAGGACTTCGTCGCTGCGGCCTTCTTCCAGCAGGGCCGGGAGGCCGTGCTCCTCGCCCGGGCCATCGGGCGACCGCTCCCCCTCCCTGGAGAGGTGCGGCGGCGCCTCCGCCGAGAAGGCAAGCGCTGGTTCCTCCGGGCCCTGCGCGGCGATCCCCGCCGGCACCGGTATCGCTTCCGCCGCCACTTCCAGCAGGGCCGGCTGGCGGCCCTGGAGGAACTGCGCTCGTGAGCCGCCGCCTGCGCCTTTCGGGAGTGGTGGTGACCCAGGACAACGCGGACACCCTGGGCCGGGTCCTCGCCTGCCTGGGCCGGGTCTGCGACGAGATCGTGGTCGTGGACGGCGGCAGCCGGGACGCCACCCCGGAGATCGTCCTCGCCTGCCCGAGGGCTCGCCTCTACCACCGACCCTTCGACGGCGATCTCGCCCGGCAGAAGAACTTCGCCATGGACCAGGCCCTCGGCGAGTGGCTCCTCGTCCTGGACACCGACGAGCTGCTCTGCCCCCGGGCCCTGGCGGCCATCCCCCGCCTGGTCCGCCATCCCTGGCGCCGCTGGTACAAGTTCGCCCGCTGCTGGGTGGCGGCACGGGACGGACGCCTGGGCCGGGTGGACTCCCCCCTGCACTGGCCGGACTGGCAGCTCCGCCTGTTCCGCAACGCCCCGCCTTTCCGCTACGACCCCGGGGGCTCCCCCATCCACCACAACTTCCCCAGGAGCGGGCGGGGACCCGGGCGCAAGCTCCGGGGGCGACACATCCTCCACTACGATCTTCTCCTCCAGGACGCCGCCGCCCGCCGGGCCAAGGTGGAACGCTACCGCCGCATGGATCCCCGCTCCGAACGCACCCATGGCATGTACCTCTGGGAGGAGGCCGGCGCCGGCCTCGCGCCCCTGCCCCATGCCTGCCGGGAGGTGGAACCCCTGGCGCCCCGACCGTGACCACCCCCCCCCTCTGGCGCCGTCGCTGCGCCGCCGCCGCCTCCTGGACGACCCCGGCGGCGGTGGTGGCCCTCCTCCTCCTGGCCGCCTCCCTCCTCGCGGCCCGGGCCCAGCACGGCTTCTTCACCGTCCCCGGGCGGACGATCCTCGTCTATGGCGCCGGCCACCTCCTCTGGCTCCTGACCACGGCCCTGGTCGCCAGCCTGCCCGTCCTGCTCCTCCTCGCTGCCGGCCGGGGCCGGGTGCCGGCGCGCCTCCTCCGCCTCCTGGCGGTCGCCCTCGGCGCCTACCTCCTGCTGCGCTGGACCGGCCGCCATCCCCTCCTGCCCGAGGACGCCTTTCTGCGCTACGGCCTGCCCGCCCGGCGCCTGCTCTCGCCCCAGGCCAACACCCTGGGTGCCCTGGCGGCGGGCATCATGGCCGCCGCCGTCCCGGCCGCGGGCTGGCGGCGCCTGGCAGTCCTGGCGACGCCGGCCTGGCTCCTGGTCCTGGCCGCCGGCATCCTGGCCACCTGGGACCGCCTGGACCCGGAGGTCTTCCACCCGGGCCGGCGACCGCTCACCGTCCTGGAGCAGGCCGGCCGCTTCGGCGAG
>CAYMFV010000419.1:0-3042 GCA_964389745.1 uncultured Planctomycetales bacterium
GGCCGATTTCGCCGCCGTCAACGTCCGGGGCAGCGAGCACCTCGCCCGGGCCGCGGCCCGGGGTGCTGCCCCGGAAGCCCGCTGGATCCAGCTCTCCAGCCTGGCGGCGACGGGCCCCGGTGACCCGGTCCGGGACGGGGACCCGCCCCATCCGGTGAGCGCCTACGGGCGCAGCAAGCTGGCCGGGGAGGCGGCGGTGGCGGCCGCCTGGCCCGGGCCCCTGCTGGTCCTGCGGCCGCCGGGCATCTACGGCCCCGGGGACCGGGCCTTCCTGCCCTGGTTCCGGGCCACCGTCCGGGGGCGGCCCGCGCCCCTGCCGGTGCCCGCCCCCTCGCCCCTGTCCCTGGTCCACGTGGACGACGTGGTGGCCGCCATCCTGGCCGTCCTCCGGGCTCCCTGGCCGCCGGAGCGACCGGCCTACCACCTGGCCGGCCCCGAGGCGGTGGCCCCGGTGGAGCTCCTGCGCCGCATCGCCGGCGCCACCGGCGGGCGGGCCCGGGTCCTGCCGGTGCCCTGGATCCTGGCTGCGGCCCTGGCCCGGGCGCTCTGGCCCTGCCATCGCTTCCTGGGACGGCCCCGCTACCTGACCCCCGACAAGCTTCGGGAGCTCCGGGTGGCGGCCTGGCACTGCACCGCCGAGGGCCTGGCCCGGGACTTCGGCTGGCGGCCGGCGATCGGCCTGGAGACGGGGCTCCGGGACACCGCCGTGGCCTACCGGGCCGCCGGCTGGTTGCCGACACTGCCGGCGGGGCCTTGACGGCGGGCTCCCTCGCCAGTGAAATCCCTGCCCGCAACGTTGCACCCGTAGCTCAACTGGATAGAGCATCTGACTACGGATCAGAAGGTTGGGGGTTCGAATCCTCCCGGGTGCACCAGCCTTGACCCTCCTCTTCCCTCTGCGCGCCCCCGCCGACCCCGAGGAACGGGATCGGCGGATCATGGAGCGGGCCCTCCAGGAGGCTCGCCGGGCCCTGGACCGGGAGGAGGTGCCGGTGGGTTGCGTGGTGGTCCGGGGCGACCGCCTCCTGGCCGCCGCCCACAACCAGGTGGAGACCCTGGGCGACGCCACCGCCCACGCGGAGATGCTGGCCCTCACCCAGGCCTTCGCCGCAGCGGGGGAGAAGCGCCTGGTGGACGCCGAGCTCTTCTGCACGGTGGAGCCCTGCCTGCAGTGCGCCGGCGCCCTGGTCCACGCTCGGGTCCGGCGCCTGGTCTACGGCGCCGCCGACCCCAAGTTCGGCGGCGTCGAGAGCCTGGCCCGGCTCCTGGAGCTGCCCGGTCTGAACCACCGGGTCCAGGTCCGGGGCGGGGTCCTGGCGGCGGCCTCCGCGGAGCTGCTCCGGGCCTTCTTCCGGGCCCGGCGCTGAAGCGCGGGCCCGGCGTGCCGCACCGGGGGCCGGTGGCGACGCTATCATCTCCCGCCCGGCCACTGGGAGAGGTGCCGGAGCGGCCGAACGGGCTGGTTTCGAAAACCAGTGTGGCTTCACGGCCACCGAGGGTTCGAATCCCTCCCTCTCCGCCACCTGCACCGGCGCCCGGCGCCGGTCCGCTCCTTCCCTTCCAAGCCAGCGGAACCTCCCGTCCCGGAGGTTCCCGGAGAGGTGTCCGAGAGGCCGAAGGAGCACGCTTGGAGAGCGTGTGTGTCGCAAGGCACCGTGGGTTCGAATCCCACCCTCTCCGCCAGGTCGCCACCGGCCCCGAGATCGGGGGCCCGGTCCTGCGCGGCGGACCTCCTCCGAACCGGGTCAGGCCGGGAACGGAGCAGCCCTAAGGAGGCAGGTCCGGGCGCCGTGGGTCGCCGGGCCTCCGATCCCGGGGCCGGGGGCTTCCCTGCTATCCTGGCCGGGTCCTGGAGCCAGAATCCCCGTTGTCCTACCGCGTCCTCGCCCGCAAGTACCGGCCGCGCACCTTTCAGGAGGTGATCGGGCAGGAGCACATCGTCACCGCCCTGAGCCGGGCCATCGAGAAGGAACGGGTGGGCCAGGCCTATCTCCTGGTCGGGCCCCGGGGCGTGGGAAAGACCAGCACCGCCCGCATCCTGGCCAAGTCCCTGAACTGCGTCGGTGGCCCCACGGTCATGCCGTGTCTGGAGTGCGACCCCTGCCGGGAGATCGAGCAGGGTGCCGACGTGGACGTGGTGGAGATCGACGGCGCCAGCAACAACGGCGTGGACGACGTCCGGGCCCTGCGGGACCGGGTCCACTACCGGCCGCTCCGGGACCGGCGCAAGGTGTACATCATCGACGAGGTCCAGCGCCTCTCGGGCCCGGCCTTCGACGCGCTCCTCAAGACCCTGGAGGAGCCGCCGGGCCACGCCATCTTCCTCTTCGCCACCACCGACCCCCACAAGATCCCCGACACCATCGTCTCCCGCTGCCAGGTCTTCGAGTTCCGGCGGCTGCGGGAGGCCGACATCCGGGCCAAGCTGGCCTGGATCTGCGAGCAGGAGGGCCTGCCGGTGCCCGAGGAGGTCCTGGTGGCCCTGGCCCGGGGCTGCCGGGGCGGTCTCCGGGACGCCGAGTCCATGCTCGACCAGCTCCTGGCCGTGGCCGAGGAGGCCCCGACCCTCGAGGACCTGGAGGCCATCGCCGGCCTGGCGCGGCCCGAGTACTGGCTGGAGCTCCTGGAGGCCGTCGCCCTGGGCGATGCCGCCGCCGTCCTCCGGCAGGTGGAGGGCTTCCTGCAGCGTGGCGGCAGCGAGCGGGACTTCGTGGACCAGGCGGTGGAGGCCGTCCGGGACCTCCTGCACGTGGCCCTCCTCGGCGAGGACGCCCTGGGTGTGGAACCGGACTCCGAGCGCCGGAAGCGAATGGTGGAGCTGGCCCGGACCCTGGGCCGGGACCGCCTGGAAGGGCTGATGGGCATGCTCTTCGGCCTGGAGAGCCGCATCACCCATGCCCCACTGGCGGCCCGGGCCCTCCTGGAGTGGACCCTGCTCCGGGCTTGCCGCCTGGGTGAGCTCCTGGACCTCGGTGCCCTCACCGCCAGCCTGGCCGCTGCGTCTCGGGGGGGGGGAGGAGGCGCGGCACCTCGGCCTCGCCC
>CAYMFV010000420.1:0-3033 GCA_964389745.1 uncultured Planctomycetales bacterium
TCCTTGAACCCCAGGAGTGCGTAACGCTGGATGTCCCCCAAGTGCGTGAAGGTGGGTGTCCATTGACACCTGGCGGTGGCAGCGGCCCTCCTCGGGGCCCGGCAGGTGGGCGGAATGGACCCGGACCCGGCCAGCCCGCCCCGGGCCCGGGCGGCGGCCCGGGCCAACGGGGTGGCGAGGCGCTGCCGCTTCTGGCGGGGCCGCCTGGACTCGGCGGGGGGCCGTCACGACCTCGTCCTGGCCAACCTCCAGGGCGAGCTCCTGGCCGGGGTGGCGCCTATCCTGGCCGCCCTCCTGGAGCCCGGCGGCCGGCTGGTGGCCGGCGGCATCCTGGACCGGAAGCTGGCCTGGACCCGCAGGATGTTGGAGTCCCGGGGCCTGGAACCCCTGGAAGTTGTGGCCTCCGGCCGCTGGCGGGCGCTCCTCCTGGCCCGGGGATGAGGGGCGGATTGGCAGGATCCTGCCCGCCAGACAAGGATGTTGCTTTGTGCGCCGGAAAAAAAAGTCGGCGAGCCTATCAAGCCCGGGGGGGGAAGATGCCGACGGAATAGATGCTGCGCATGGGTTCTCTTACGTTACCGGCCTCCGGCTGCAGGGGGATGGCAGGCGGAGGTCGGTTGCAAAGGGGAAAAGGAAATCAGCGGTCGGAGGTTTCTTCGGCCGCTGGTTTTTTTCGTGTCCGGGGATAGATCTTGAAACATTTGGATATCGGCATACTCTAGATATTGAGAGCCATGGAAACCCGCCCGCTCCTGCCCATGGACTACCTGGTCCGGGCCGCTCCGATCATCCGGGTGGCCGCGCATCCCATCCGCCTGCGCATCCTGGACCTCCTCCGGGAGGACGAGATGAAGGTGGGGGACATCGCCAAGGCCGCCGGCTGCCCCCAGGCGGTGGCCAGCCAGCACCTGTCCATCCTCAAGCAGCACCGGATCCTGGCCTCGGAGCGGAAGGGACAGTGCGTGTTCTACCGCCTCGTCCGCCCGGAACTCTTGAGTCTCCTCGAGTGCATCGGCCAGCACTGCCGGCTCGGAGACGACCTGGATCAGGGATGAGACGCGCCCTCGCCATGCTCGCCCTCGGTCTCCTCACGGCCTGTGGGCAGGAGGGAGAACCGGGGCCCGCCGCCCGGCTCGCCCTGCCCGGCGCCGGGGAGGCTCCCACCCGCACCGCCACGGCCCAGCGGGAGACCGTGCCCCTGTGGCGGGAGGTGCCCTCCACGGTCCGCTCCCTGAACCACATCCAGGTCTCCTCGGAGATCACAGCCCGGGTGCTCCGTGTCCACGCCGAGACCGGCCAGCGGGTCCGGAAGGGTGACCTCCTGGCGGAGCTCGACCCCTCGAGCCTCCTGGCGGCCCGGGAGGCGGCCCTGGCGGCCGTGGACCTGGCCCGGGCCGAGGAGGATCGCGTCCGGCGCCTGCACGAGCAGAACGTGGTCTCGGACCGGGAGCTCGACGCCGCCCGGACGGCCCTGCGCCGGGCCGAGGCGGATCTGCGCCTGGCCGAGACCAACCTGGCCAAGGCCCGGGTGGTCGCCCCGGTGGACGCCGTGGTCGAGGGCCGGGAGGTGGGTCCCGGCGACCTGGCGGTCCCCGGCCGCCCCCTCTACCTCCTCTACGACCCCGGGGAGCTCTGCCACGAGGCCCACGTCCCGGTGGGGGACCGGGAGTTCGTGGCCATGGGCACAGTCCTGCCCTGGACCCTGGGGGACCAGGAGGGGGAGGGGCCGGTGAGCGAGGTGGCGCCGAGCAGCGACCCCCGCAGCCGGACCGTCCGCATCCGCGTGCCCCTGCCCCCCGAGCTGGAGGTGAACGGCGAGGCACCCACCCCGGGCGCCTTCGGCACCCTCCGCTACCGGGTCGGGGAGCGGGAGGAGATCACCGTGGCGGCGGCGGCGGTGTTCCGGGTGGGCCAGCTCGAGATGGTCCTGGTCCGGGGACCGGCGGGCTGGGAGCGCCGGGCGGTACGCACCGGTGCCCGGCGCAACGGCTCCATCGAGATCCTGTCCGGCCTGGAAGGTGACGAAGTCGTCGGCCTGCCATGACCACCCCCCCCCTCGAGGACCGGCCGCGGGGTGTCCTGCCGGCCATCGTTGCCCGCTTCCTGTCGGGCTACAACTCCCTGCTCCTGCTCCTGGCCGCCCTGGCCCTGGGCGTGGCGGCGGTCATGGTCACGGCCCGGGAGGAGGAGCCCCAGATCGTCGTCCCCCTCGCCGACGTCTTCGTGGAGGTTCCGGGGTACTCGGCTGCCGAGGTGGAACGGCTGGTGGCCACCCCCCTGGAGCGCATCCTCTGGCAGCTCGACGGGGTGGAGTACGTGTACTCCACCTCGATGCGGGACCGGGCCGTGGTCACCGTCCGCTTCTACGTGGGCGAGGACCGGGAGGACTCCATCATCAAGCTCCGGAACCGGATCGAGTCCAACCTGGACCTGGTCCCGGACATCGTCCGCTCCTGGCTGGTGCGGCCGGTGGAGATCGACGACGTCCCGGTGGTCCTCCTGGCCCTGCACGGCGAGGGCTACGACGGCTTCGAGCTGCGCCGCATCGGCGAGGAGCTCAAGGCCCGGCTCGACGCCCTGCCGGAGCTCTCCCGGACCGAGATCGTCGGCGGCATGCCCCGGGAGATCCGGGTCGAGGTGGACCGGGATCGGCTCCAGGGCCGGGACCTGACCCTCCTCGAGGTCCACGAGGCCCTGCGCCGCCAGGGCGTGGTGGCCATGGCCGGGGCCTTCCAGCGCCTGGACCGGGACTTCGTCGTCGCCGCCGGCAGCGGGTATCGGAGCGTCGAGGAGCTCCGGGAGGTGGTGGTCGCCCTCCGGGACGGCCTGCCGGTGCGCCTGCGGGACGTGGCCGAGGTCCTGGACGGGCCCGGCGAGCCGACCAGCTACACCCGCATCACCTTCGGCGCCGCCAGCGGCGACCGCCTCGGGACCAGCCGGCCGGCGGTGGTCCTGGCCCTGGCCAAGCAGAAGGGCACCGACGCCTGGCGGGTGGCCCGGCGGGTCATCGCCGAGGCCGAGCGCCTGCGCCAG
>CAYMFV010000421.1:0-3027 GCA_964389745.1 uncultured Planctomycetales bacterium
GGGCAGGGCCAGGGGCCGCTCCCGGGAACGCACCCGGGGTCCGCCGCCGCTGTCCTGGAAGAGGTTCCAGCCCATCAGGGCCAGGATCAGCAGGGTGACCAGGAAGAGGACCTGCTCCCGTTTCACGGCCGCTCCTCCTCCTCGGGCAGACGGCCCACGGCGAACTCCAGGGCGACCGGTCGGGCCTTGCGCCGCGCCTCCACCGGACCGAGGTCCAGGCGGACCAGGCCGAGGGGCGGCTCGGCGCCGAGGAGCGCACGGAGGAAGGTCTCCGTGCGCTCCTCGGGAAGCCACACGCTGAGGGTCACCGGCGTGACCTCCACCGCCGGCGCCGGCAGGCCCCGGAGACGGGTGCGCACCGGCCGGGTGGAGATCTCCACGTCGTCCACCACCCGGGCACCGGCGGCCACCGCCAGGTGCACGACCCGGTCCACCACGTCGAAGCCCCGGAGCGCCCGCTCCAGGTCCCGGCTCTCGGTGGGCGAGACCAGGGGCAGGCCGAAGGAGGGATCGACCTCGACGTCCCGGAGGAGGGCCAGGGACTCGAGCTCCTGCCGCCGGGCGGCGGTGAACTCGATGTAGTGCTGGCGCAGGGAGCGTCCCGGAGGTGGCCGGAACTCCTTCCGCCAGGGCGGCAGGACCAGCCCCGCCAGCTCCCGGTTGCGCTCGTCCACTTCCTCCAGGCGCCGGCGCAGGGCCGTCACCGCCGAGCTCCCGTAGGCCGCCCTGGCGAGCTTGCCCCGGGCCGCCCGGATGCGCCGGGTGGCGGTGACCACGCCGTCCCCGGCCACCGCGCCGATGACCACCTCCCCGAGGAGGAAGACCACCAGGCCGACGACCACGCCGACCAGGAAGCGGCGGTGGCTCTGCCAGAGGGTGTCGAGCTTCATTCCTCCTCCTCCTCCTCGACCCGGGCTGGAGCCAGGAAGTGCAGGGTCAAGCTCCAGTCCAGGACCTCCCGGCGGCGCCGGGAGACCTCGGGGCGGAGGGCGGCCTCGCCCCCGGGCAGCAGGCCCTTGACCCGCTCGGAGAACTCCCCGAAGAGGGCGCTGGCATCCCGCTCCCGGCTCTCGCCCTTGCCCCGGATCTGCACCACCGGCACCGCCTGGCCGGGCAGGCCCCAGTCGTCCCCGGCCTGCAGCTCGGCCCGGATGCCCTCGACCCAGAGCCCGGCCGGCAGCCAGGCAGCCAGGAGACGGTGGGCTTCCTGGACGCTGCGCTGGAGGGCCCGCCGGGCGTACAGGTCCCCGTGGATCTCCTCGGCGGCGGCCAACCCCTCCAGGAGGCGCTGGGCCTCGGCCTCGCTCCGCTCCCGGGCCTGGGCCTGGCGCTCCAGGCGCCGGGCCTCGCTCTCGAGGTCCGCGGCCCGGCCGGAGGTGACCACGAAGTCCACCACCAGGAAGGCGGCGGCCAGGACGCCGGCCACCACCGCCCAGACTCCCCGCTCCCGGAACTCCCGGCGGCGCAGGGCCGCCCGGGGCAGGATCTCCAGGGCGTAGAGATCGGGGTCGGCGGCGGACAGGGCCAGCCCCAGGGCCACGGCAGCCCCGGGACCGTCGGCCTCCAGGAGCTCCTGCTGCTCGGGCGGCAGGCCGTCCGCGGCCACCATCTCGCAGGGGTTCCAGAGGCTCACCGGCACCTTGAGGCGCTCGGTGAGGAAGGGCACCAGGCCCCGGGCCGCCGCCCCCCCCCCGGTGAGGAGGACCCGATCCAGGCTCAGGTCCCGGAGACGGGCCTGGGCCTTGCACAGGGTGACCATGCTGCCGAGAAGGGTCGGCAGGGGTTCGTAGAGAGCCAGCAGGGGCCTGGTCACCCGGTCGGCATCGGAGTCCAGGCGCTTGCCCAGGGCCAGCTCCAGGTCCAGGTGCCGGTGCACCAGGCGCCGGGCCCGGGTCTCGTCCACCCCCAGGCGGCCGGCCAGGGTCCGGTCCCGGCGCTCCAGGCCGGTGGTCACCGAGCGTGCGAAGTAGAGGTCGGTGCCCCGGACCAGGGCCAGGTCCAGGGTGCCGTGCCCCAGGTTGGCGAGGAGGGTCACCGAGGGCTCGTGGTCGCCCAGGGCCAGGTAGGCGTTGTAGAGGGCCACGGCGTTGGGCGTGAAGCCCTGGACCGGCAGGCCACCCAGGGCCTCCAGCCAGCCGTCCAGGAGGTCCTCCCGGACCAGGCCCAGGAGGACGGTGTCCTCCTCGTCGAGCTCCTTGGGCACGGGCAGGAGGTTGTAGGAGCTGGCCAGGGGGGCGCCGGAGCGGCCCTCCAGCTCCCGGACCTCGAACTCCATGAGCCGCTCCAGGCGCCAGTCCTCGACCTCGGGGACCGGCAGGTAGCGGAGCATCAGGTCGGCGCCGGTGAGCCCCACCCGCACCGGCGCGGGCTTGCGGCGCATGGCGCCGAAGGCCCCGCCGGTGGCCTCCTGGGGATCCTCCCCCGGCTCCAGGTCCAGGGCGTGGAAGCGGCGCACCTCCACCGCGCCCTTCCGGGTGCGCACCTCCAGGAGTCGGAGCCGGGCGTGCCCGGGATCGAAACCGCTGCCGGCGCTCATCCCTGCTCCTCCTCGCCGGCGCCGGGAGCGTCGCTCTCCTCTTCCCCCCCCCCTGTGGGAAGGTGGCTCCGGAGCCAGGCGGCGAGGAGGGGATAATCCCGGGCCAGAGCCGCCTCCAGCCGCCGGCGATAGGCCTGCATGGCGGCCGTCTCCTCCTGCCGGGCCGTCTGCAGGCTGGCCGCCACGTCGGCCGCCAGGGATCCGGCCTCCCGGGCGATCTCGGTCCCCGGCAGGCGTTGCGCCAGGGCTGCCGCCCGGCGCCGGACGTCCTCCAGGTCCCGGCTGGAACGGAGGAACAGGGCCTCCGCCAGGTCGGTCCGGATCGCTGCCAGCTCCCGGCTGCCCCGGAGGATGGCCTCCCGCCGCAGGACCAGGGCCCGGTCCACCACCTCGGCATCCAGGGGAACCTCCCGGAGGAGGCTGGCGGTGGCCGCCAGGAGTCCCCGGTCGTCCCCGCTTCGCGCCGCGTCCTCCACCCGGCGGGCCAGGCG
>CAYMFV010000422.1:0-3022 GCA_964389745.1 uncultured Planctomycetales bacterium
AGGGCGACCAGGAGCCAGGGCACCAGGGGCAGGGTGGCGGCGGCTCCGGGGAAGGCCACCGCGGCGAGACCCAGGGCCAGCCGCCGGCAGCGGCGCAGGAAGGCGGCGGGCGCCCGGCGGGCCAGGGCGGCCAGGGAGGGCAGGGCCACCGTCAGCAGGTAGGAGGGCAGGACCAGGGCCAGGTTGACCGCCGCCCGGCACGGAGCGTAGAGGCCGGCGGCCTCGGCGCCGACCAGGAGGCGGAGGAGGAGCACGTCCAGGCGCCCGTAGGCCTCCCGGAACAGGCTGCCGGCACCCAGGGTCAGGCTCTCCCGGGCGAATCCGGGGTCGGCCACGTCTTCTCGCGCCCCCCCCTGGTGGGCGGAGAGCATGTGCCGTCCCCCCCCCCAGACGAGGATGTTGCCGAGGGCGCGGCTGGCCAGGGTGGCACAGAGGAAGACCAGGGGGTTGCCGACGCCGGCCGCGACCAGGGCGAGGACGGCCGCCAGGCCCAGGAGGGCGCCGCCGGCCTGGGCCAGGGCCAGGAGCCCGAAGCGCAGTCGGATCTGCAGGAGCGCCCGCCAGGTCCCGGGGAGGTGCCCCAGGAGGCTCGCCGCCGCCAGCAGGCCCCAGGGGCCGAGGCGCCGGGCCTGGGGATCCAGGAGTGCGTAGGCCAGGGCAGGGATGGCGGCCAGGGCCAGGCTGATGCCCCGGAAGCGGAGGGCCGCCCGGAGGCTGGCCCGCCAGCGCTCCGGGCGGGCGCTCACCCGCCGCACCAGGGCCAGACCGCTGCCGGCGTCGGTGGCCACGTCCAGGAGGCCGTAGAGGGCCAGGTAGGAGCCGTAGAGGCCCACGCCGGCCACGTCCAGGTGGCGGGAGAGGACCATCAGGGTGGCCAGAGCCGCCCCGGCGTGCCCGACCCGGCCCAGCACCTGGAGCCCGACCCCCGCCGCGTAGTGGCGGCGGGTCGCCTCCGGAGGCGCCGGAACATCCTGTACAGGCGGAGGAGGTGCGGGCAAGGAGAGATGAGGCCACGGCGCGGCTGGCCGGTCGATGGGACGGCGTCGGGCCCCGACATCTTGCTTCTCTCTGCTTATTCCTGCACGCCGGGGAGCACGGGCTCCCCTGGGGAGCACGAATCATGCGACTCTGGATGATCTCCATCCTGCCCGCCGTCCTGCTGCTGGTGGCACCCGCCGCCCGGAGCCAGGACACGGACCTGGACGGCCTGCCCGACGCCCGGGAGGTGGCCCTGGGCACCGACCCCTTCGACCGGGACAGCGACGACGACGGCCTGGCCGACGGCTTCGAGGTGGACGGCGCCGGCCTGCCCCGGCTGACCGACCCCGATCTGCTCTGGATCCCCCTGACCGTCGGCGCCGGCTGGCAGACGCCGCCGGAGAGCCAGCTCGACCCCCTGGACGCCGACACCGACGGGGACGGCATCCACGACGGGACCGAGCTCGGCGTCGTCCGGGGCCTCCTCGGCTTCGGCGACATCCGCGGCACCGATCCGGCCCTCTTCCGCCCGGACGCCGATCCCGCCAGCACGACGGATCCCCGGCTCGCCGACAGTGACGGTGGCGGCTTGCGGGACGGCCTCGAGGACCGGAACGCCAACGGGCGCCTGGATCCCGAGGAGCTGGACCCGGCGGTCCCCGGGGACGACCGCTTCGACCTCGAGGTCCTGGTGGACGTCCTCCGCAACGAGGCCCACGTGGCCGTCGCCGCGGCCCGACCGGGCTACCAGGTTGCGGTCTTCCTCTCCTTCGCCGGTGCCGGGCGCGTGCCCGTGGGTCGCGGCGGGGTGGCCTGGAGGGCCCAGGCCCTGGAGGCCCGGCCCAAGGCGGGGCTCTTCCGGATCTCGCCGGTGGTCGTGGGCTCCCTGCCCTGAACCGGGTAGGGGGAGGCGCCGGGGGACGAAGGGGAGCGTTCTCCGGCGTCTTTGTGTGCCCGGTCAGAGGGGGTCGGCGTGGACCGTGACCCGGCTCCGGGGGAGGGCGCCCTCGATCTCCCGGGCCACCTCCTCGGAGAGGTCGTGGGCCTCGAGGAAGGACAGGTCCCGGGGCATGTCCAGGTGCAGCTCCAGGAAGACCTCCCGTCCCGAGCGCCGGGTGCGCAGGTCGTGGAAGCCGGCCACCCGGGGGCGATGCCGGGTCACTACCCGGAGGATGGCGGCAGCCTCGCCGGGTTCCAGGCCCCGGTCCATGAGCCCGCCGATGGACCGGAGCAGCACCTCCCGGGCGGTGTTGAGGATCAGCAGGGCGATGCCGAGGCCCACCACCAGGTCCGGCCAGACGACGCCGCCGAAGAGCCAGGAGAGGCCCAGGCCAGCCACCACCGCGCCGTTCATGAGGACGTCGCTGGCGTAGTGGGCGCTGTCGGCCTCCAGGGCCGGAGAGCCGGTCTGCCTGGAGGCCTGGCGCAGGCGGCGGACCCACCAGAGGGTCACGGCGCTGCTGAAGACCATGACGGCCACGCCGACCGCCGGCCGCTCCACCTGCGCCCCCCCCTGGACGAAGCGGCGGATGGTCTCGAAGGCCAGGCCGAGGCCCGAGACGAGGATGAAGACCGACTGGAACAGGCCGGCGAGGCTCTCGGCCTTGCCGTGGCCCCAGGGGTGGTCGGCGTCCGCCGGGCGCTCGGCGGCCAGGACCGCCCAGAGCACCAGGAGGGAGGCCAGGACGTCCAGGAAGGAGTCCAGGGTCGAGCCCAGGACGCCGGCGGAGCCGGTGAGCAGCCAGGCGCCCGCCTTGACCAGGACCAGGAGCCCGGCCACCCGGACCGTGGTCCAGGCGGTGCGGGAGCGGTCCCGGTCGGGGGCGGCGAGGTCCACGCTGGCAGGATGGGGAGGGAAACGGCCTCTCCCGGCGTCTCTACTGTAGGTTCGACATGAACGGGCGACCGGCCGGAAGGGGGAGGGCGGGGAGCGGCGGCCCGCCGGGGGGCTGGCTGCCCCTGGCGTTGCTGCTGGCTGCCGTGCCAGCGGCGCTCCTCTGGTTCCTCGGCGGCGACGACGAGCCGGCCGAGGTCGTCCAGCCGG
>CAYMFV010000423.1:0-3015 GCA_964389745.1 uncultured Planctomycetales bacterium
GGCCAGGAGGGCCTCGGGCCGGGGGAAGCGACCGCCACCGAGGGCCACCACCCGGTCGTGGATGGTGGCAGCCGCCTTCCCGGCGAGCTGCTGGTAGAGGATGGCCCGGGCCAGGGAGTGGAAGAGGCTCCGGCGCCGCTCCGGCGGACGAGGGAAGCCGGGGAAGGGGTGTCGCCGGGCCAGGGGCCGGAGGGCCGGGTCCCGGCGCAGCAGGGAGCGCAGCTCGGAGTCCGCAGGGAGCACCTCGAGGAGGATAGCGGCTGCATGGGCAGGGTCGCGGGCTTAGAAAGAAGCGCCGGCGGCGGCGCGAGGTCGCCGCCGGCAGCACAGCCATGGCAAACGCCTGTCTCCTGGAGAACTGGGCCGAGCAGTACGCGGCCAGGATCCTCACCGCCGAGGAGGCCGTGGACCGGGTCCCCTCGGGGAGCCGCATCCTCCTGGGCTCGGGGGCGGCGGCGCCCGTGACCCTGGCCCGGGCCCTGGCGGACCCCCGCCACGGGCCGGACGACGCCGAGATCATCCACCTCATGACACTGGGGCCGGCCCCCTACTCGGAGCCGGAGCTGATGGGCCGCTACCGGCACAACGCCATCTTCATCGGCCCGAACGTGCGCAGGGCGGTGAACGAGGGGCGGGCCGACTACACGCCCATCCACCTCCACGAGGTGCCCTCCCTGTTCCAGCCCGGGGGCAACCTGCCCCTGGACGCCGCCCTGGTCCACGTGACGCCCCCGGACCGGGCCGGCTTCGTCAGCCTCGGGGTGAGCGTTGACATCCTCCGGGCCGCCATCGAGAACGCGCCCCTGGTCATCGCCGAGGTCAATCCCCGGATGCCCCGGACCCACGGCGACTCCTTCGTCCACATCGACCGCCTCGACTGGCTGGTGCCGGTGGACTACCCGATCCCCGAGCTCGGCGCGCCCCCCCCTGGCGAGACGGAGCTGGCCATCGGCCGCAACGTCGCCGACCTGGTCCAGGACGGCGACACCATCCAGCTCGGCATCGGCAAGATTCCCGACGCGGTGCTGCGCGCCCTGGAGAGCAAGAAGCACCTCGGCGTCCACACCGAGATGATCTCCGACGGGGTCATGCACCTGATCCGCAAGGGGGTGATCGACAACAGCCGCAAGACCTTCCGCCAGGGCAAGGTGGTGGTCTCCTTCGCCATGGGCTCCCGGGAGCTCTACGAGTTCCTGGACGACAACCCGCTCTTCGACTTCCGGCCGGTGGACTTCTCCAACGACCCGGTGAACATCGCCCGGAACGAGCGGATGATCTCCATCAACAGCGCCCTGCAGGTGGACCTCACCGGGCAGGTGTGCGCCGACTCCACCGGCTACCGCTTCTACAGCGGCGTCGGCGGCCAGGTGGACTTCTTCCGGGGCGCCGCCATGTCGAAGGGTGGCAAGGCCGTCATCGCCATGCCGTCCACGGCCAAGGGCGGGACCATCTCCCGGATCGTGCCCCACCTGGCCGAGGGCGCCGGGGTGGTCACAACCCGGGCCGACGTCCACTACGTGATCACCGAGTACGGCGTCGCCCACCTCCACGGCCGGACCATCCGGGAGCGGGTGCTGCAGCTCATCAACGTCGCCCACCCGAAGTTCCGGGACTGGCTCTTCGAGGAGGCCCGCAAGCACGCCTACCTGTACAAGGACCAGCCCAAGGCGCCGCTGCTGGCCGAGTACCCCCAGGAGTTCGTCCACACCGAGGTCCTCCGGGACGGCACCAAGATTCGCCTCCGGCCCATCCGGGCGGCCGACGAGCCCGAGCTCCGGGAGATGTTCCGGCGCTGCTCCCCGGAGACCGTCCACAGCCGCTTCCAGAGCACCGTGCGCAGCATCTCCTCGGCGGACCTGCAGCAGTTCCTGGACGTGGACTACCGGGAACGCTTCGCCCAGGTGGCCGAGATGGGCGAGCCGGGCATGGCCCGGGTGGTGGCCCTGGGCGAGTACCGGGCCGACCCCCAGAGCGGCTACGCCGACGTGGCCTTCACCGTCGAGGACGAGTACCAGCACCGGGGCATCGGCACCCTGCTCATGGCCGACCTGGTCCGGGCCGCCCGCAAGGTCGGCCTCAAGGGCCTGACCGCCGACGTCCACGTCCAGAACGCCCCCATGCTCAAGGTCTTCCACCGCTGCGGCTACCCGGTGGAGAGCCGGCTCGAGGACGGGCAGTACCGGTTGCGGATCCCTTTTGAGGAGGTGTAGGTCGCTCAGGGATCAAGGATCCCTCGCCACCCAGGGAGTGCCCAGCGCCGGCCCGCCTTCTCGAGGCCACGGCCTTCCCCTGTCCCTACGTTGCCCAGCCCCACCTCCACCTGCGCCTCGTGTACCGCTGGGCGTGGTTCTTCGTCCGGCGCTGGCGCCTGCCCCCCGGGCTCCAGTTCGACGACCTCGTGGCCGCTGGCTACCTGGGCCTCGTCCGGGCCTGCCAGCGCTACGATCCCAACCGGGGCACGCGGGTCTCGACCTACGCCTCGCACTTCATTCTCCAGGCCATGCTCGTCGCCGTCGCGCTCGACCAGTGCCGCGGCTTTACGGGGATCTATGCCCGGGTGCTGAACGGCCGGCGCCACAACCAGGAGCTTCTCGATCGCCTGCGCTCGATGGGCCACATCGAGATCGAGGCCGCCGAGCGCCAGCTCCCGTCAGTGCCGCCTGACCGCCGCCTGGAAGACCGGGAGTTCCTCGCCCACATCCTCCGGGCCTGGCGCCGCCGCTCGACCCGCAGGCGCGGTGCTGCCCGTCGTCTCGGAGCCGACATCATCCGGGACCGCTGGCTGCGGTGGCCCCCCGCCAGCCTCGCCGAGCTTGGGCGCCGCTACGGTGTCAGCCGTGAGCGGGTGCGTCAGTTGGAGGAACGTGTCCGGGTCGCATTGCGGCCGGTTCTGTACCAGCAGCTTGCGTAACTGCTCCGCGATAATCGTCAGACATCCAACGGGATCATGTGAGAGTTGTCTCAGAGAGCCGCTCTTTCAAGACGCTCAACAAGCTCCTTGACCGCAGCCTTGCC
>CAYMFV010000424.1:0-2996 GCA_964389745.1 uncultured Planctomycetales bacterium
GGCCAGGCCGTGGCCGTCCACGGCGGAGTCGGGGTCGGGGTCGGTGGTGGTGATGTCCACCTCGGTGAAGGCCAGGGTGCCGTTGGGGACGAAACGGTTCTCCAGGAGGCGGTTCTGGACCGTCGCATAGGGCTTCTTGACGAGGGCCGTCGTGCTCGTCTCCCCGGCACAGACCACCAGCAGGTCCAGGTCCCCGTCGTCGTCGTTGTCCAGGGGCAGGATGCCCGAGACTTCGGTGCCGCCACCGGGATTGCTCGGGTCAGTGAGGTAGATCTGCTTCCCATTCCAGTCGAAGGCCCGGCCACCAGTGACAGGGATGTTTGGCAGGACGTAGACGCCGCCGAGGTCCTGGTCGGGGACTGACCGCTGGCCGTTCCTCGGCCCCGGCAGCACCAGCTCCGGGAAGCGGTCGCCGTCCAGGTCCACCAGGCAGGCGCCCAGCACGTGGCCGTCGAAGATCTTGGCTTCGTACTCGCCCAGTTCGGCAGGCTGTCCCGCAGCCCGCATCCCGTAGTTCACTGTCGCATCCTCGAACTGGAACGGCGGCCCCTGCTGCGACAAGAGGTCCGCGGTCGTGGTAATCGTGACCGTCAAGGCCACCAGAAAGGTCTCGAAGTGGGTCATGGGAGGTCTCATCGGGCTACGAGTCGAAGGATCAGGGCGTCACCACCACCACGGCTGCCTCCGTGGCCGACTCGGGAAAGCCTGGGGCGTCGGAATCGAGCACCGCCGTGAACCGGACCTTGCGTCCGATCCACGACGCGGGCATCTCACCGGGGGCGAAGGTCAGCGTGATCGTGCCTCGCCCGGCCGTATCCAGGGTCGTGCTGTAGCGGGCCCCCTTCGGCGTGTCGGAAAGGGCCCACAGCGTGCCGGTCAAGGGCTCGGGCACGAAGGGCAGGGCCAGCTCCTGCGCCGTGCCGTTGGACGTCTGGTAGGTCTTCGTCCAGGCCGGCCACGCGCCCGCGGTCGAGAGCAGCAGGAAGCTCTGGCGGCCAGCGAAGCGCGTGCCGGCGTTGATCTGGAAGTCGAGGGTCCCACCTGCGGACTGCGAGATCGTCTGCTGGGCAATGGCGATATGCTCGCCAGTCGAGTACACAAGAACAGACGGTACTCCAAACACGCGCGAACTGAACTGCTTCCAGACCAGAATGTCTGGATGCTGGTCTCCATCCCAGTCCTCATCCACAGCCCAAGGTACCAAGCCATCGTGAGGCCACCACCGTATCTTGCCTTGTGTCAGTGACGCGATAGCAGTGTAGAACGGTCCAGTTACCGGCCTGCAGTTGTTGGCACTGCCATTCCTGCCACAAAACACGATGTCCTGGGAGCCATCCCCGTCGAAGTCATGGTGGAAGTAGGGTCCCTCGTACAGGCTGTCCGGGAAGCCCAGCCCCTCGATGGTGCCGATCTCGGTGGCCTGCAGACCAGTGAAGACCTTGATGACGGACTGCTTGCAGATGCCCGTGCCGTTGGGATTGTCGCCGTTCCAGCCCTCCGCCCAGTCGTCCAACCCGTCGCCGTTGGCGTCGCCGACCCCGACCACGTACTCCCGGGTCCGCCCGTCCCCCGTGCGCCGTGGCCGCAGCACCAGCATCTGGCCCGTGCGGCCCGAGAAGATGCCGAACTCCGAGCACAACCCGAACCGAGCCACCACGTCCCCGTAGCCGTCCTGGTCGATGTCACCGGCCGGCTGCATGTGCGTAGATAGCAGCGCACCCACTGGACTCGACATGAGAAGGACAGCACCATCCACCCCGGAGAACACGACGATCTTGTCCGCTGTCGGCGGCGGGGTCAGAGAACTCACATCCTCAATGCCATCGCCGTTGATGTCACCCACGTTGGAAATACCCCCGAACTCAAATCCGGCAGTAACGGAGTCCTGTTCCCAAAGAAGAGTGCCGTCAGCCCCGCTGAAAGCTCGGACCACCGGTCTGGGAGTTGGCGGCATGGGTGCATCCACTGCAAACCAACTGACGATGTCGCGCAGCCCGTCTCCATTCAAGTCCGCGGTACTGAGAAGGCTGAAGTCCTGGAACGTCCCGTTGAGGCTGTTCGTGGAGATCGTGAACAACGGAACCTGTCGCACCATGGAATAGGCCCAGAGATCCGGGCTGCCGGTGACGCCGGGTGCGTGCGGGAACAGGATCTCCGGAAACCCGTCGCCGTCGATGTCGGAGAGCTGCCGGTAGAACGGGTCGTTGGAGAAGCCGCTCTCGTCCGGGGAGTCCCAGCGGGCCACCGGGACCTGGGCGTAGGCGGTGGAGGCCAAGGGGGTCAGGAGCAGCGGAAGGAGCGGCAGGGTGCGTCGGAGGGAGGTCATGGGGAGGTCCTCTGGACAGGGAGCGGAGAGATCAGGCGCGCCCGGCAGGGCCGGCTGCCGGGCGCCCGGGCGGGGTGCCGGCCATCCTCGGGCGAGCCCCAGGACCACAGGGATTCGCCGGCCAGGGCGAGGCGTTTTCCAATCTTTTCGGCTTTTCCGTCCTCCTCGCACTCAGGGCCACCAGAGTGGGCCAGACGACTCCTCTCCGCGGCTTCTCGGCCGCCGGGCTGCGCAGGCTGTGCGCCGAGGCGCCCTGGCTCTCGCCCAGGCGGAGCTCGTGGCACTGGCAGGCAAAGGCCCGCCGTCGAGGTAGGTTCCGACACACCGGCACCTGGTCCCACCGATCCTGGCGATACCAGGAAGCATGACCCGTCTCCGGATGGCCGGCCGGATGCGCTCCCTGCCGGGCTCCCGCTGCCAGGCCTGACGTCAGCTTCCGATCCGGCCGCCCGCACTTCCTCCAGGGCGTGACCCATGCCGTGACAGCCTGCATGGCAGCCGGAGGGAGGGCCTTCCACTCCCCTCGGCAACCCCGGCAGCCCTGATCCGCAAGGGTGAAGGGGCCACGAAGCCTCCCCCCGTTCCAGAAGCCCGGTCAGAGCTCCTTCTCGACGGTCACGAGCCGCCCGGGCACGAAGTGCCCGGCAGCGGCGACGTCGGGGGCCAGGCG
>CAYMFV010000425.1:0-2994 GCA_964389745.1 uncultured Planctomycetales bacterium
CACGCCCCCCCCCCCCCGCTCCACACCGCCCCGCGCGGGGGGAGCGGAAAGGGGGGATAAGCGAGCGGCGGCGTGCCGCCTGGGGGAGGTGGCGGCGGCGGGGAGGGGCGGTGGGGCCCGAGCGCCTGGCGGCCCTCGCCGACCTCTACGACGGCGAGCTCGCCTGGCTGGACAGCCAGCTCGGCCGGCTTCTGGAGCTCCTGGAAGAGGACTCGGACCGGCCCTGGTTGCTGGTGGTGACTGCCGATCATGGCGAGCACTTCGGCGAGCACGGCATCCTCGGTCACGGGCACGGCCTGTGGGAAGAGACCCAGCACGTGCCCCTCCTGGTGGTCGGTCCCGGCATCCCGGCCGGCGAGGTGGCGGAGCCGGTCGGACTGCAGGACCTGGGCAGCACCCTCCTGGCCGCCGCCGGCGACCCCCGGCCCCTGGGGCGGGGGCGGGTCCTGCCTGGCCTCCCCTGGTCGCGCCCCAGGGGGGGGGAGGAGATGGTCCGGGCCGAGCACGGCGACCTGGCCCACAAGTGGCCCTTCGCCCCGGTGGAGGAGATCGTCCTCTACCGGGACGGCTGGAAGCTGCACCTGGCGGTGGACGAGGCCGCCGGCCGCATGCGCCCGCTCGTGGCCTGGGACCTGGCGGCGGATCCCCGCGAGGCGACGCCCCTTCCCCCCGAGCGCTTCCCGGCCTGGGGGGAGCTCCCCGCCTGGGAGGAGGGCTGGTGGCGCCGGCGCCGGGCGGCCCGGGAGCGGGCCCGGGCGGCAGCCCGGCCCGAGGCCGGCCCGGCCACCGGGGTCCGTCTCGAGGAGCTTGGCTACTGAGCGCCCGGCACCGGCCAGGCCAGGTGCAGCCGCTCGCCGTCGCTCTCGCCCCAGAGGTGGAGCTGGCCGTGGCGCCGGTCGAGCCCGGCGATGGCCTGGCGAAGGCGGCCCAGGACCAGGCCCCGGGCCAGACCGGCGCCCTCCAGGTCCAGGTCCGCCAGGGTCAGGCGTCCCGGCTCCTGGAGGAGCCGGGCCACCAGGACCACCTCGCCGACCATCGGCGCCCGGGCCCGGAGGCGGAGGACTCCGGGGCCCAGCTCCAGGCCCAGGGGCACCACGCCCAGAGGCAGGAGCCCGGCCAGGGCTTCCTCGAGACCGGGCAGGTCCAGGTCGGCGCGCAGGCGCATGGCCGACAGTCTAGGGAGCCCGGTCTGCGGCAACCGGCCCGGCCCCCGGCACTAGCCTGCAGTGAG
The DNA here is from genome assembly GCA_964389745.1 of uncultured Planctomycetales bacterium. GTDB lineage: Bacteria > Planctomycetota > UBA1135 > UBA1135 > UBA1135 > CAYMFV01. Next base: position 1,232 of record CAYMFV010000425.1, read on the forward strand.
GCCATGGCCTGCGCCGTCCTCCTCCTCCTGGCGAGCCTGCAGCTCCCGGCCGGGCACGTTCGGGGCCCGGAGCCGGGGACGGCGGAGCTCCTGGCCGCCCTCGCCGGGCAGGGGATTCCGGCCGAGGAGCGGCATCGGGCCCTGGAGCTCCTCTCGGTGCGGGAGGAGGCCCTGCCCCTCGAGCCCCTGGCGCGCCTGGCCCGGCGCCTCTCCCGGGAGGAGCTGCCGGTCTGGATCCGCTGCCTGGAGCGCACCGGGCCCGAGGCCCTGCCCCTCCTCAGGCGCCATCTTCGGAGCCGGGATCCCCTGGTCCGGGCCGAGGCCGTGTACGCGACGGTCGTCCTGGACGACGCCCGGGGCGCCGCCCTGGCCCGGCAGGTCCTGGCCGATCACCGCCAGCCCGAGGCCGCCCGGGTGGCGGCCCTCCGGGGCCTGGCCGTCCGCGACCCGCTCTTTGCCCACGCCGAGGCCCTGCGGCGCCTGGCCATCGCCGAGGGCGCCCTCCTCCACGAGGCCCTGGCCGTCCTCCGGCGGCACGGGGATCTGGGCGATGCGCCCTACCTGGTGGACCTCCTGGAGGAGCGCCACGGCCGGGCCGCCAACGAGGCCGTCCAGCTCCTCCAGCGTCTCACCGGCTACCACGTGGCCAACGACCCCCGGGAGTGGCGGTACTGGCTGCTCCGCCACCGCCTGGATGGAACGCCCTTCCGGCGGGAGCCCCGGCCGGGGGAGGAGCCGCCCCGGACCCTCTCCTACATGGGGGTGCCGATCCTGGGCGAGCGGGTGGTCTTCGTCCTGGACTCCTCCAGCTCCATGAACGAGCGGCTGCCGGAGCGGAGTCCCACCCGGGGCGAGCAGGCCGTCCACGAGCTGCGCCTCCTCCTGCCCCGGCTCCCGGCCCGGGCCGCCTTCGACGTCGTCTTCTTCTCCGGCCTGGTGCACTCCTTCGGCGAGGACTCCCTGGTGCCCCGGGACGAGGAGCACCTGGCGCGCCTTGACCGCTGGCTGGAGGGCCACGACTTCCGGGGTGCCACCAACCTGGATCAGGGCCTGGAGGAGGCCCTCGCCCGGGAGGGGGTGGAGGAGATCGTCCTCCTCACCGACGGCGAGCCCACGGCCGGGGTGACCGAGCCCGGTCGCATCCTCGCCCGGGTGGACGGCTGGAACCGCTGGCGCAACGTGCGCATCAACGCCATCGCCCTGGGGGCGCCGGTCCGGGCCCGGCGGCTCCTGGCCCGCCTGGTGCAGCGCAACGACGGCACCCTCCGGGTCCTCCAGTAGGCGCCACGCCCTTCCTAGAATGCGGCCCATGCGTGCGGTTCGCGTCCACGAGCACGGCGATCTCGACGTCCTGCGCCTGGAGGAGGTCCCGGTGCCCGAGCCCGGTCCCGGGGAGGTCCGGATCCGGGTGGCCTGGGCGGCCCTGAACCACCTGGACACCTGGGTGCGCCGGGGCGTCCCCGGGCACCGCTTCCCCCTGCCCCTGACCCTGGGCTGCGACTTCAGTGGCGTGGTGGACGCCACCGGGCCCGGGGCCGGGGACGTCCCCGTCGGCCGGCGCGTGGCGGTGGCCCCGGGCTTCTCCTGCGGCCGCTGCCGGGCCTGCACTGCCGGCCGCCACAACCTCTGCCGGCGCTACGGCATCTACGGCGAGACCTGCGACGGGGGCGACGCCGACTACGCCCTCGTCCGCGTCGAGAACCTGCTGCCTCTGCCCTAGGGCTGCGCCCTGCACCTGGCCGCGGCCTTCCCCCTCACCTACC
>CAYMFV010000426.1:0-2977 GCA_964389745.1 uncultured Planctomycetales bacterium
GGGCCAGGGCGTCCCGGCCCAGCTCCCGGAGCACCCGGGCCACGTTCAGGCCGCCCCCCCCTGGCTCCAGGACCGGTTCGACGCAGCGGAGCTTGGCGTCGGCCTCCACCCGGCGCACCCGGGTCGAGGCGTCCACCGCCGGGTTCAGGGTCAGGGTGAGGATGTGCATGGGGCGTGGTCCTGGGAGTTCGGCGTGGCCAGGCGGGCCTCGAGGAGGCCGAAACGCCGGGTCTCCTCGGCGTTGCGTACCGCCCGCCACAGGGCCGCCGGGTCGGCCACCAGGACCACCAGGCGGCGGCCCCGGGTGACGGCGGTGTAGAGGAGGTTGCGGCGCAGCATGACGTAGTGGCCCCGGCCCAGGACCACGACCACCGCCGGCGCCTCGCTGCCCTGGGCCCGGTGCACGGTCACGCACCAGGCCGGCACCAGGTCCTGGAGCTGCTCCTTCTTGTAGAGCAGGGGCCGGCCGTCCACCTCCACCAGCATCTCCTCCCGGGTGAAGCCCGCCACCCGGCCGGTGTCGCCGTTGAAGACCTCCCGCTCGTAGTCGTTGCGGACCACCATCACCCGGTCCCCGACGCGGAAGGGCGCCGCCCAGGCCGGACCGGAACCGTCGGGGTTGAGGCGCCGGGCCAGGCGCTCGTTGAGCTGGTCCACCCCCAGGGGTCCCCGGTACATGGGCGAGAGCACCAGGACGTCCTGGTGGGGGTCGAGGCCATAGCGGGCCGGGATCCGCTCGCAGACCAGGCGCTCCACCAGCTCGGCCGCTACCTCGGGGTCCCGGGGCCGGGCGACGAAGAAGTCCCCGTCGCTGCCCCGGGGCGCCCCCTCGGGCACCTCCCCGGCGAGGATGGCGTGGGCCGCCTCGACGATGCCCGAGTCGGCCTCCTGGCGGTGGATCCGGCGCAGTCGCACCGTGGGCACCGCCGGGGCCGCCACCAGGTCCCGGAGGACGGCGCCCGGGCCCACCGAGGGAAGCTGGTCGGCGTCGCCCACGAGGAGGACACGGCAACCCGGGGGCACCGCCCGGAGAAGGGCGTGGGCCAGGGGCAGGTCGAGCATGGAGACCTCGTCCACCACCAGGAAGGCGGCGTCCAGGGGGGCGTCCTCGTCGTGGCGGAAGCCGTCCTGCCGGGGGTCGTAGCCGAGCAGCCGGTGGATGGTGGAGGCCTCGTGGCCGGTGGCCTCCTGGAGGCGCTTCGCCGCCCGGCCGGTGGGGCTGGCCAGGCGCACCGGCTCCACCCCGGCGGCGTGCAGGACCTCCAGGAGCAGGCGCAGGGTGGTGGTCTTGCCCGTGCCCGGGCCGCCGGTGAGGACGGCGAAGGGCCGGGTCAGGGCCATCTCCAGGGCCTCCCGCTGGCTCGGGTCGGGCTGGAAGGCGCTGCGCCGCATGGCGGCGAGGACCTGCTCCGGAGCCGCCACGGGCCCGGTCGGGGTCCGGAGCAGCCGGGCCACGTGCTCCGCCACGCCGACCTCGGCCTCCCAGAGGCCGGCCAGGTAGTACCAGTCCCGGTTCTCCTCCGCCCCCCTCCCGTCGCCGCCCCCCCCCGGAAGCGGCTCGACCACCACCCGGCCGGCTTCGTGCAGGGCGGCGGCGGCCTCCCCCAGGCGCTCCTCGCCGAGGCCCAGGGCCTGGAAGCGCCGGGCCAGGAGCTGGCCGGGGAGGCAAACGTGTCCCTCCCGGGCCGCCTCCCGGAGGAGGTGCAGGAGGACGCCCCGGGCCCGGGCCGGGGAGTCCTGGGGGATGCCGAGCTGCCGGGCCATGCGCTCGGCGGTCTGGAAGCCCAGCCCCCGGAGCTCCTCGATGAGGGCGTAGGGATCCCGGCGCACCCGCTCGACGGCGCCGGCCTGCCAGCGCTCGTAGAGGGCGGCGGCCTGGGCGGCGCCCAGGCCCAGCCCCCGGAGCTCGGCCAGGACCCGGTGCCGGTCCCGGTTCTCCTGGAAGATCCGGGCCAGGGTGGCGGCCCGGCCGGCGCCCACCCCGGGCACCTCCCGGATCCGCTCCGCCCCCGCTTCCAGGGCCTCCAGGGTGCCGGCGCCGAAGTGCTCGACGATGCGCCGGGCCAGGGTCGGGCCGACCCCCGGGAAGGCGCCGCTGGCCAGGTAGCGGGCCAGGCCCTCCAGGGTGGTGGGGGCCAGCCGCTCCACCCAGGCGACCCGGAACTGGCGCCCGAAGCGAGGGTGCTCCTCCCAGCGGCCGTGGACCCGGAGGTGTGCCCCGGCCTCGACCTCGCCCAGGTCCCCGGCTGCGGTCACCGGGCCCTCGGCGGTCTCCAGGAGGACCACGGCGAAGCCGCTCTCCCCGTCCTGGTAGCGCACCGCCTGGACCTCTCCCTCCAGGGACAGGTGCGGCCGGGGTTCCCGGCCCGGCTGGCGGCGAGGCGGCGGCGGCACGGCTGGACGGATTCCCGGGCGGCCCCTACACTACTCCGCCCTTTCCCGGCCCGGATGCCCCCGGAGCGGGAAGGAGCGCCGCGACCCGCCCGCCAGGCGGTCGCGGGCCCCCGGAAACCAGAGCCCGACGAGCCAGTTGCCCAACTTGATCAAGGTCCAGGTCCGCCCGAACGAGTCCCTCGAGGCTGCCATCCGGCGGTTCAAGCGGCAGTGCAACTACGCCGGCATCTTCAAGATCGCCAAGGCGAAGTCCTACTACGAGCCGCCGACCACCGTCCGCCGCCGCAAGAAGCGGGAGCGCGTGCGGACCATCATGCGGGCGGAGCGGATGCGCCGCCAGGCCCGCTTCTAGGACCGGACGTCCCCGGCCGTCCTCCTGCAGCCTCGGCGCGCCGCCGCGCCGGGGCTGTCGTCGTGTTCCAGGACCCGCCTGCGCTCCCTGGACCCCGCTCAGCATGCCCCGCCGTCCTGCACCCCGGAAGGAACGCCGCGGCCAGCGCGACATGAGCGCGCCCTGGCAGGAGTACCGCTGGGAGGTGGGGGCTCCCGACCACGGCACCCGCCTGGACGCCTTCCTGGCGGC
>CAYMFV010000427.1:0-2972 GCA_964389745.1 uncultured Planctomycetales bacterium
GGCCCTGAAGCTGCGCAGCCGCGTCCTGCCGCCCCGGAGCACCTGGTGGCGACGCCTGCAGCGGCGTCTCTTCGGACGGCAGGCCCCAGAGCTGACGGGCGCCCGCTGGCGCTACGAACCGGGCCGGAACGCCCTGTTGCGGCCCCAGAGCGGTCCTGCGGCCGGGGAGCGCATCCGCGCCTGGCTGGAAGGGCGCTGGGCCGAGGCCGACCGGCTGCAGGCCCTGGCCGAGGCGATCCTGGACGACGCCCCCGAGCTCGACGCCGCCGCCGACTACTTCGCCCACCACTACCGGGACCGGGAGGGCCGGATCTACAGCGGCCTGCGCCTCTACGACGTCTGGGGCAGCGGCCAGGAGTTCGGCATCTCCGACGTGGAGGCCATCGCCTGGCTGCGCCTGGTGGCCGGTGAGAAAGGCCCTCGCTCCCCCATCCCCCCACGCCTGCACGAAGGCATCTATGCCCGCATCCGGGACTCCTTCCGGGCCTACCGGGACTGGCGGGAGCTGCGCCGGGCCCTGGCCGCCCGGATGCTGGACCCGGCCGGCGAGCCGCCGCCGACCTACCGGGGCATCATCAAGGAGCTGGACGAGGCCTGGGCCCTGGTAGGCCACGATCCCGCCCGGCTCCGGGAGCTGCTGGCCGACACCCGGGACCGGCGTAGCTTCTTCCAGGCGGTGAAGACGGCCCGCCGCAGCGCCGATGCCAGGGCCCTCCAGGCGGCCCTGGAGCTGCGGCGCAGCCTGCCCGGAGCCATCGCCGCCGCCGCCTGGCAGGCCATCGGCAACGAGGGGCTCGCCGGCGTCGGCCGGCGCTGGAGTGTCCGCCGATGAGCACCCACCGGGCCTGGATCGAGATCGACCTGGAGGCCTTCCGGCGCAACCTGCGCCGGGTCTGCCGGCGGGCCGGAAGCTCGGCCGTGTGGCCGGTCCTGAAGGCGAACGCCTACGGCCATGGCGCCGTCCTCCTGGCCCGGGTCTGCGCCGAGGAGGGTGTCGCCCGGATCGGCGTCGGCGACAGCAGCGAGGCCCTGGAGCTCCGAGCCGCCGGCGTCCGGGTGCCCCTGCTCATCCTGGGCACGGTGATCGACGCCGAGGTCCCGGCGCTCCTGGAGCACGACATCGAGGTCGGCGTCCATTCCGAGAGCCGGGTGCGCAAGCTCGGCCGGGCCGCCCGGCGGGCCGGACGCCGTCTCGGCGTGCACCTCAAGGTCGACACCGGCCTCGGCCGCCTGGGCGTCCGCCCGGAGGTCGCCGTGCGGGTGGCCGCGGCCGTGGCCGAGGAGCCCGCCCTGGATCTCCGGGGGCTCATGACCCACTACGCCGCCACCGCGGGTTTCCTGGATCCGTTCACGGCGGAACAGGCTCGGATCTTCGCTGCGGTCCGGAGCGAGCTGGCCGCCGCCGGCCTCGGCCGGCCACCGGCCCACGCCGCCAGCTCGGCAGCCCTGTTCACGATACCCGGGGCGACGGCCGGGGCGGAGGAGGCCGTCCGGCCCGGCATCGCCCTGTACGGCATGCTCCCCGGGTCGGTCCGGGAGCACGACGCCCAGGCGGCCGAGCTGGAGCCGGTCCTCGCCCTCCGAACCCAGGTGGTCTTCCTCAAGGACGTCCCGCCGGGAACACCCGTGGGCTACGGCCACCGCTGGCGGGCCCGGCGGCCCACGCGCCTGGCGGTCCTGCCCCTGGGCTACTGCGACGGCGTGCCCTGGCGCCTCGGCCTGGACAGCGGCCGGGGTGGCGCCTGCGCCCTCGTCCGAGGCCGGCGCTGTCCCCTGGTGGGTGCGGTGAGCATGGACTACTGCTGCGTGGACGTCACGGACGTCCCCGGGACCGGCATCGGCGACCCGGTGACCCTCGTGGGCCGGGACGGGGAGGAACAGCTGCGCGTGCAGGAGGTGGCCGCTGCGGCGGGCACCATCCCCCACGAGATCACCTGCACCCTGGGGCGCAGGCTGCGGCGGGTCGTCGTCGGCCGTCCCGCCCCGGCGGCCGCCGGCGGCGATCCCGTGCCGGCAGGACCATGAAGCGCCCCGGCCGTCTCGTCCTCCGTCTCCTGGCCGGCCTGGTCCTGGCCAGTGCCTGGGTATCGCTGCCCCTGCCGGTCTCCTGGCTGCCCGCCACCATCCTCCTGGAGGATGGCGTCGCCCTGGGCCTCCAGGTCCAGGCGGCCAGCCTGCGCTGGGCCGACGGCCGGGTGCGGCTCCGGGGCGTCCGGGCGACCCTGGGAGCCGGCACCGAGCTCGAGCTCGCGGAAGCCGTCCTCCGGTTTGCCCCCCCCCGGCTGGTCCGGGGCGAGCTGCCCCTCTCCATGGTGGCTGCTCGGGGTCTGCGCGGGCACACGGGTCCCGCGGATCGGGAGCTCTTGGAGCGTCTCCTGCGCAGCGACGGCGAGACGCCACCCATGCCCCGGCTCGACCTCCACCTGGAGGACGGCGAGCTGACCTGGCAGGACCCCGCCACCGGCCTGCAGCTGCCCCTGCGCATCCGCCGGCTCCAGGGTCGCCTGGCCCCGGGGAACAGCCGGCTGTACGGCACTCTCCGCGGTCCTCTGGGCCACGAGATCCAGGTCTGGGCCAGGGAGCAAGGCGGCTCCGGCCTCTGGCAGCTGGATCTGGCCTGCCTGGCGGTGCCCCTCACCCCCCCCCCAGGAGCCTCTGCCCTGATGCCGGCGGACAGCACTGCCCAGGCCGGGCGCTGCGCCATCCGGGCCCGGGTAGCGCTCTCGCCCACGGGCCTCGAGAGCCTGGTCCTGGACCTGGACCTGGCCGGCGGCACCTTCCACCTCGCCCGGCCTTCCCTGGGCGTCGAGGACCTGCAGCTCCGGGTGCACGGCACCTGGCAGGACGGCCTGGCTGCCAGGCTCCAGGCCCGGGTCGAAGGCGTGCCCCTCACCCTGCAGGGCTGGTTCTCCGGCGGCACCTCGTCTCCCCCCCTGCTGCTGGCCGAGGGCAGCCTGGGCCCGGTAGTGGTG
>CAYMFV010000428.1:0-2965 GCA_964389745.1 uncultured Planctomycetales bacterium
TAACTCCCTGGCGATCAGCGGCGGCCGCGAAGCGGCCGGCCGTCTGCATCGCCTTGTTAGGCCGTGCCATCGTTCACCAGCACGGCGCGCACATCATCCTCGGACACACACCCGAGAGCAAGCAGCCGCCGAACGAGCCTAAGCACGTCGGCAGCTCCGAGAACCGGCGGGCCTCCGGGACCATATCCGAGCTTGAGCCGACCTCCGCTTTCGCGCAGGTCTTTGTAGTAGGAGAACCAGACATCGGTGACCTCGCCTGCCGGTTCGTAGCTGACCAGGAAGACGAAGGGCTGGTAGGTGTCCCCCGGTGCGCCGAGCGGGATGGCGCCGCGCAGGAATGGCTCCCATCGATCACCCTCCTCCTGCAGGGAGAACGACTTCTCGATATAGCCGTGGTGCCCGCCAGAGCAAAGAAACCACCCGTCATCGTCGGTGTGGTTCGTCAGAAGATCGACGATGTTCGATGCCCAGGATTCTTTGCCGCAGGACGCACAGTTGATCTTCCAGCCCATGTTGGTTCAGTACTCCTCAGCCATCTCGTATCGGCCTAACACCTATTGGGCCGGTCTAGCGAACTGGCCCAAGCGGGCGCTCGACAGAACTGGCGAAGCGCTTCGCCAGGCAAGCACCTTCGGATGGTCCTCCTCGATCGTCATGTCTTCGTCCTTGGTTGGGGTGTGCCGCCCGGCAGGAGCCCCGGTAGATCTCCCAGCCGCCGCCGGCTCGTTGACTTCTAGCACGCTTCGCCTGACCTCGTCAAGCACTTCTGCAGGCGGACCCTCGGTCGGGTTGTCTAGTCCTCGCCATGCGCCTCCATGGGCCCTTCCAGCTCCCGAAAGCTCCTTGCTCGTGCTGATCAGCGCCGGAGGCGGTGGCCCATTGAGCACCTCAAAGGTGCTATTCTCCGGATGCGGATTCGGGCCAGCGCGGTTCCACAGGGATCACCGGCACGCTGGCTGCCAAGGTCCGGGCGGGCCGTGCCAGGCCGGATCAGGTGTCCAGGGGGCTGCGGACCCCGCGTCCGCCCCGGTTCAGAACGTGGGTGTAGATCATCGTGGTCTTCACGTCTCTGTGGCCGAGGATCTCCTGGATCGTGCGGATGTCGTAGCCGCTCTCCAGCAGGTGGGTGGCGAAGGAGTGCCGCAGCGTATGGCACGAGGCTCGCCGGGTCAGGCCGGCCTCCCGGACCGCCTGCTTCACCGCTCGCTGGAGCACCGACTCGTGAAGGTGATGGCGCCTCCGGCGACCGGTGCCCGGATCCGTATAGAGCCGGGTCGCGGGGAAGACCCACTGCCAGGACCACTCCCAGGGTGCCCGCGGGAACTTCCGCTCCAGGGCCCGGGGCAGCTCGACGCTGCCCGCTCCCGACTCCAGATCCGCCTGGTGCTGGGCGCGGACCGCCTGGAGATGCCGCTGTAGAGGAGCCTCCAGCGCTCCGGGCAGCATGGTCCGGCGGTCCTTCCGGCCCTTGCCGTGGCGGACGGTGATCTCGTGGCGATCGAAGTCCAGGTCCTGGACCCGCAGGCGACAGCACTCCAGGAGCCGCAGCCCGGACCCGTACAGGAGCCCCGCCATCAGCTTAGGGGTGCCCTCGAGGCGATCGAGCAGGGCCCCGACCTCCCGGCGACTCAGGACGATCGGAAGGTGCAGGGAACGCCGCGCACGCACAACCTCGCCCAGCTCGTCCAGCTCCTGGCCCAGGACGTGGCGGTGCAGGAACAGCAGGGCGGCAAGGGCCTGGTTCTGCGTGGAGGCGCTGACCCGCTGCTCGGTGGCCAGGCGGGTGAGGAAGCGCCGCACGGCCTCCGGCGCGGTCAGCTCCAGTCCAGTGCCGTGGCAGAAGCTGGCGAACCGGCGGAGCCAGCCGACGTAGGTCTTGCGGGTCCGCCGGCTGTAGCGGCGTGTCTCGAGGGCATCTTCCACCTCCTGAAGAAGCTGGCCAAGGCTGGCCTTCCGAGCGGATGGCGCCTGTCCGGTCGGTGCCGGCTGCGGTCGCTCCCACCGCCCGGGGGGCGGCCAGCGGCGGAACGGGTCCTGGCTCACCCCACGGAAGACGGGCAGGCCCGGCTCGGGTTGCACGCTCTCCCGGAGCTGCCCTGGGACCCGACCCCCGCCCCGGAGCCGCCACCGGTCCCGGACCTACAACAGCCCCCCACCTACGCCCGCACCGCCCGCAGCTCCTCCAGGACCATGTCGCCCAGCTCGTCGGTGGCGTGGGCGCCGGCCTTGAGGCTCTGCACCCGGCCGCCGCGGAGCAGGCCGGCCACCGCCTCCTCCACCGCCGCCCCGGCCTCCTTCTCGCCGACGAAGTCCAGGAGCAGGGCCACGGCGTTGATGGTCGCCAGGGGGTTGGCGGTGTTCTTCCCGGCAGCCTTGGGGAAGGAGCCGTGGATGGGCTCGAAGAGGCCGAAGCGCCCCGGGTGGATGTTGGCGCTGGCCGCCACGCCCATGCCGCCCTGGATCATGGCCCCCAGGTCGGTGATGATGTCGCCGAAGAGGTTGGTGGTGACCGCCACGTCGAACCACTCGGGGTTCTTCACCATCCACATGCAGGCGGCGTCGATGTAGGCGTGGTCGGTCTCGACGTCCGGGTACTCCCGGGCCACCTCGGCGAAGACCCGGGTGTAGATGTCCTGGGCCCGGACGGCGTTCGCCTTGTCCACGAGGAGCAGCTTCCGGCGCGTCCGGGTCCGGGCCAGCTCGAAGGCGAAGCGGATGATGCGCTCCGTCCCCCGCCGGGTGTAGCGCATGGGCTGCTCGGCCACCTCGTCCGGGGTCCCCCGACCCTCGAAGCGGGGGGGGTGGACGTAGGCGTCCTCGGTGTTCTCCCGGACGAAGACCATGTCCACGTCCTCCGGCCCCTTGCCCTTCAGGGGGCAGAAGCGCTCGTGGTAGAGCTTGATGGGCCGGAGGTTGACGTAGAGGTCCAGGTCCCAGCGCAGGTGGCCGATGATGCCCCGCTCGA
>CAYMFV010000429.1:0-2958 GCA_964389745.1 uncultured Planctomycetales bacterium
GAGGAGCAGGGAGCGGTCCTCGGCCAGGCTGCCGTCGGCCTGGAGCACCTGGACGTGGCGGAGCAGGAAGACGCCGTCCTGGGGACCGCGGGGCTCGTCGTCCCCGGAGGCGGTCAGGAGGGCGGCGAGGACGAGAAGGGGGAGGGGGGCGAGAGCCATGCAGGATCCCGGCGTCTCCCGGGACGCCGGCTTCCCGGAGCCTACGCCCGCCCTCGAACCCCGTTGGTACCGGCGTGGAGAGGGCTCCCGGGATGGCCTATCCTCCTGGCGCCGTGGGACTCGTCCCCTTCGTCCTGAACCTGGCGCTGGCGGTCCTCTTCCTGGCCCTGGCCATTCACTCGGGCTGGACCCGTCGCCGCCGCCGGCACTACCGGATGGTGGCCGCCACCGTGGTCCTCCTGGTCCTGGCCATCGTCCAGGCCGAGCTCTTCGGCCAGGACTTCCACTTCGATCCCCTGCGGCTGCGGGTCCACCTGTGGCTGGCGGGCAGCGCCCTCCTGGCCCTCCCCGGCGTCGCCTGGACCGGTACCCGCCTGGCGCAGGACCGGGGCCCGCGCCGGCACCACCGCCTCTGGGTGGGCGTCTTCGTGGGGCTGGTCCTGGCGGCGGTGCTCTCGGCCGGCTGGATGTTCGGCAACGCCGCCGCCGCGGTGAGCTGAAGGCAGACGGCGCCGGGAGCTCAGGCCCGGCGCAGGGCCTCGATCCCCTCCCGGGTGCCGAAGACCACCAGCCGGTCCCCGGCCTGGATCTGCGTCCCGGGCTCGGCCATGCGCGGCTCGGCCACCGTCTCGGCACCGTCCTCGGGGCGGACCAGGAGGACGTTCACGCCGTGCCGGCGGCGCAGGTCCAGCTCCACCAGGCTCCGGTTCCAGAGGGCCGGCGGCGCCTGCAGCTCGGCCAGGACGTAGCGACCGACCCGGTGCATGACCGTCTCGTCGCCGTTGCCGGCCATGCCGGCGGCCAGGGTGCCGGCCATCTCCATGCGGAAGAGCTCCCGGCGGTAGCGCTCCAGGACGTCCTCCAGGCGCACGGCGCCCACCAGGCGGCCGTTCTCCAGGACCGGCAGCTCGTCCCGGTAGCCGAGCTCCAGGCGGGTGATGACCTGGTCCAGGCCGGCGTCGGCCGGCACCGAGGGCCCCTCGCCGGCCAGGTCCTCGGCCACCACCAAGTGCCGGAGGAGCTCGGCCTCCGGCAGCACCTGGCGCAGGTCCTGGAGGGAAATGGCGCCCTGGTAGCGACCGTCGGCATCGACCACGTAGAAGGTGTTGTCCCGGCTGTGCAGGACCAGCTCCAGGATCCGGTCCAGGCGCTCGGCGGGATCGATCCGCGGCGGGTCGGGGCGCATCACCTCCCGGACCGGGATGCGGCGGAGGACGTTCACGTCCTGGCCGGCCCGGATGCGGATGCCCCGGCGAACCAGCTTGATGGTGTAGATGGATTCCGGGTGCACCCGGCTCGACACCAGGGTCGAGACGATGCAGGCCATCATCAGGGGCAGGATGATCCGGTAGTCGGTGGTCAGCTCGAAGATGATGATGATGGCCGTGATCGGGGCGTGGGTGGTGGCGGCCACCACCGCGCCCATGCCCACCAGGGCGTAGGCCCCGGGGGGGGCGGGTCCGCCGGGGAAGAACAGCTGCAGGAGGGTGCCCACCGCCGCCCCCAGGACGGCGCCCAGGAAGAGGGAGGGGGCGAAGATGCCGCCCGAGCCCCCGGAGGCCAGGGTCACACACACCGCGGCCAGCTTGGCCAGAAGGAGGAGCACCAGGAAGACGGCGGTCGGGGAGCCCATCAGGGCCTCGTTCATGGCCTCGTAGCCCACGCCGAGGACGCCGGGGAAGAGCAGGGCCAGGGCGCCCACGCACAGACCGCCGAAGGGGGCGGTCAGCCAGACCGGGGCCCGGCTGCGCTCGAAGGCGTCCTCGGTGGCCTCCAGGGTGCGAATGAAGAGGATGCCCACCAGGGCGGCGAGGAAGCCCAGGACCACGTAGGCCAGGAGCTCCAGGGGCGACTCCAGGGCGTACTTGGGGATCGTGAAGGCCGGCAGCTCGCCCAGGTACTGCCGGGCCACCACGGTGGCCGTCACCGAGGAGATGACGATGGGCGAGAACTGGGGCACGGCGAAGTCCCCCAGGAGGATCTCCACGGCGAAGAGGGCGCCGGCCACCGGGGCGTTGAAGGTGGCGGCGATGCCGGCGGCGGCGCCGCAGCCGACCAGGGTGCGCATGCGCCGGGCCCCGACCCGGAGGGCCTGGCCCCCGGTGGAGGCCAGGGCGGCGCCGATCTGCACCATCGGCCCCTCCCGGCCCACGGAGCCGCCGGTGCCGATGCAGATGGCCGAGGCCAGGGCCTTGGCCAGGGCCACCCGGGGCCGGATGCGGCCGTTGCGCCGGACCATGGCCTCCATGACCTCGGGGACCCCGTGCCCCCTCGCCTCCCGGGCCCAGAAGCGGACGATGATGCCGACCACGACGCCGCCGGCGGCCGGGGCCAGGAGCACCCACCAGGAGGGCAGGCCCCGGACGTGCTCCAGGGAGTACTCCCTGGTCTGCCAGACCACCTCCTGCATCCAGTGCAGGAGGAAACGGAAGCCCACGGCCCCGTAGCCACCCACCACCCCGATCAGGGCCGCCACCAGGACCATGTAGACGTTGGTCGTCCGCTTCAACTGGTCGTTGAGGCGGGCGAGGGGTCGGAGGGCCTGGCGGAGGGTGTCCATGGCCGGAGCGGGGGGGATGTTCTAGCCCTGCGCCGCCGTCGCCAGGATGGAGACCGGGTGCACGGCCCGGACCGGCAGCCGGCGTCGGCGCAGTCCGGCCTCCAGGCGCAGCAGGCAGCCGGCGTTGCCGGCGGCCACCCAGGCGGCACCGGCGGCGGCGATGGCGTCCAGGCGCCGGGCGATGGCGGCGTCGGCCCCCGCCCGCGCCCGGGCGAAGGGCATGCCGCCGGCGCCCAAGC
>CAYMFV010000430.1:0-2943 GCA_964389745.1 uncultured Planctomycetales bacterium
ATGCCACACCCTCCGCGAAACGCCCCCCCCCCTCGTTCCAAAGGACGCGGAGGTCCTTCCTGCCCGCATCGTCGCTGCGGACGATGTCCACGCGCCCGTCGCCGTCCAGGTCGACCACCAGCAGGGCCATCCCCCCGGGCGACCGGATCTCCCGGACGCCTCCGCCAGCCGAGGGCGGGCCCTCCTGCCGGGCGGCCAGGGCACACGTCCCCAGGAGGACGACCCGGGTCAGGACACCGGGGCGCCTCCAGGTGGCCCTTCCACGCCGCGGGGCATCTTCCATGACGAGATCCTGTTCCGCTCCCGGTTCCTGGGACACAACACCGGGTCCGAGCTCCTGCTGTCACCTTCGACGGCAGGGCGAGATCGCGCCAAGCCTCCATCCGGTCGCGGCATGCCGCCGAAAGGAAACGTTCACGATCCGGTGCATGCTACCACGCCACGGCGCAGCACCCTGCCCCATTCGCCTCGGCACCCCTTGCACCGCCCGGGCGCCCATAGGCCTGCCGGGCGCTCCGGCGCCCATTCACGCCCGCAACACCCGACAAACCCGGCCCTTCCGCACGACCAAACCCGTAGAGGTGGGTGTCGCCATAACTTGTAAGACTGGGTGTCGCTGGACAAGTGTCGACACCGCCGACCGCACACCGGACAGAAACGCTCGGCCTCTTCCGGGTAGGCCACCTCGATGCCCACCTCCCCCAGGGACCAATCGAACCGCACCTCGGCAGTCTCCCAGGGCGGACTCCAGTCCAGAATGGCAGCGTACAAGTTGCGAAGGTCCTCGATCACGTCGTGAAGCATATCCAGACCCCCGTGCCAAGCTCTCCCTCAAGCCTGGAGACATGTATGCACCACCCAGGATCCGCCCCCCGCACACGAAACCCTGAAGCCCCTCCTCCCGACCGGACAGAAGATTACGTGTTGTCCGCTTGCCACACTCGTTTCGAAGGACAGCCTGAACGAGTTGGCGAATCGCCTGCCTGTAGTCACTGACTTGATAGACGGCTGCCTCTGGATTGACTACCCGGTAGCATACCATAACGTCGATAAGACAGTTGACTCCGTCACTGGTGAACACTGTCTCCTCGTCGAATGTATCAATCTGCTCCATTTGCGGGACCGCCATGCCCACCCGCTCAAACAGGCCCCATAAGCTAATGCAATACCCCAGACCCGGGGGAACAAGACGGCGATACTTTCCGAACGCCGTAATTGTAAACATCCACCCCTGTGGTACAGTGAAAAAGCGCACCACAAAAAGGGTGACCGAGGAAAGGGCGATGCACAGGGCGGGGCTTTCCTCGCGAAGATTCTTTGGTAATGCCAGGTCTGGGTGGTTAGCCTTCCCGTGATCCGGATGACTTGAGGACGGCGCATCCGTAGCTTTGGTAGGGGTGGGGGTGTCAGGTCGAACCGTTGGTGCAGACCGACGGGCCGCCGCAATAAAGGCCGGTAACATGAATGCCCCCAGGAACCCGCACAGGCCGAGCAACCATGCAGCCGTCGGGATAGCACCGGGGTCGTCAAGAAAGCGACCTAACTGGTCAGGAGTTAGATCCCAACCGTTGCTCCGGAGCCCGAAGAGGAAGCCTGCGATGGCGACTATGAGCGCGAAGAAGAGCCGAGTCATCGGTTGCGTAGAGAGAATGATAGTAAGACCGGGGCATTAGTATGCAAGTCTTGCGACGGGTTCCTCACGATGTGATGTTCCTCTTTCAATCGAAGTGGGGCCGGACAGGTCTCGGTAAGGCTTGGTCGCCAGAAGGCGGATCTGGTCTCCACCACCCATGCGGCCCGACACAGCCTATCGCGGACCCGGCCGAGATCCGATGGACGACGTGAACCTGCGGCAACAGAGAGCACTACCAGATCTCGGTTTAGTTTGCAGCCACAGGCTTGCGCTGTCAACACCCCCCGGAGCCCGCCTTGTACGAGCTCTCGGTTGGCATGCCGCCCCGTTGTGATGGGATCGTCCAAACTGTGAAGTGCAGTTCCCACCTTGCGGCCTCGACGCCCCCCGCCCCGCCCGGCTAACGTGGTGGGCATGCGACGGGTCCTCGCCCTGCTGTTCCTGGTCGCTCCCCTGGCGGCCCAGGAGGAGGCCTCGTTGCCGGCCGGGCCGGGCCCCGGGGCCCGCGACCCGGTCCTCGAGCAGCTCCACGCCCGCCTCCGCCTGACCTTCGAGTCGGTGGAGCTCTCCGCCACCGAGGACCTGGGCCTCTTCGGCCTGCACCTGGACGTCCGGCCCCTGCCCGGGGACCTCCCCGGCCTCTACGTCGGCCTGGGCGGCTTCGGGGCCGTCACCGGGCAGCGGGGGGGCTTCTTCACCGGCGGCGTCGGCGCCGGCTGGGACCAGGAGCTCCTCGGGCCCCTGCACCTGGAGGTCGGGGGCTTCTTCGGCGGCGGCGGCGGCGGCGCGGCGCCCCAGGGGAGCGGCCTCATGCTCCGGGGCTTCGGCGCCGCCTGGCTGGACCTGGGGCGGCTGGGCCTGCGCCTCGAGCTCTCCCGGGTGGACTTTCCCGACGGGGCCATCGCCGGCACCCAGCTCGCCGGGGGACTGACCTGGGAGCTCCGGCCCTGGATCGCCCGGCGGGGGCTGGCGGCCCTCCCCGGCGAGGTCGCGCCGGCCGGGGCCCCGGGCCCGCCCCTGCGCCTGGCCCTCTCCCTCCAGGCCTACAGCACCGCCGGCAGCGCCCGGCGCACCGGCAACCGCCCCCTGGACGAGACCATCGCCCTGCCCGGGATCCGGGTGGACCGCTTCCTCACCGAGGACCTCTTCGCCACCCTGGCCGCCCACGGAGCCGTCTCCGGGGGCGTGGACGGCTACGCCCAGATCCTGGCCGGCCTGGGCCTGCGCCTGCCCCTGGCCCGTGGCCTGGCCATCGCTGCCCCACCTCCCGCTCCGGACGCAGTGTGCGCGCCAGGGTTCCGGCCAGGTTG
>CAYMFV010000431.1:0-2926 GCA_964389745.1 uncultured Planctomycetales bacterium
GACCTGGATCTCCTCTGGGTGCGACGCCTGGGGCGGGGACGCCTGCCGACGCCGGCGGGCGCCGAGGGGCCGGATCGCCTGTGGCTGGACATGGACGGATCCCTGGACGAGCGCCGGGGCTGGCTCCTGGGGCTCTGGGAGGCGGGGCTCGACTTCGAGGGACCGGGCGGGGAGAGCCGGCACCCCTGGTCCCGGGTCCTGGGGCTCGCCCTGACCCCGGAGGAGACCCCTCGGACGGAGCTCCAGGCCTGGGTGGTCCTGGCCGGGGAGCGGGGCGTCCTGCCTGCCGTCCGGATCCGGGAGCTGGGCGAGCGCCTGGTCCTGGAGACGCCGTGGCAGGCGACCTGGGAGCTGCCGGCCGCGGCCGTCGTCTCCCTGCATCGCCGGAGCGCCCCCGTCCGGGACCTCACGGAGATGGCACCGGAGGCCACGGCTGGTCCCGGGGGACCGGTCCTCTCCTGGCGCCCCTGGCGACACCGGAGCGTGGAGGGTCGTCCCCTCCGGGTGGCCGGCCGGGTCCGCCCGACGGGCTGGGGCACCCGGGCGCCGGCCCGGATCCTCCTGGGGGAGGTGGGCCCCGGCACCCTGCGGGTGCGGGTGGGGGTGGACGACGAGGTGGCGGGCGGCCGGCGACGCCAGCCGGTGGTCTTCCGGATCCTCCGGGACGGCCGGGAGCTGGCCCGGACTCCTCCCGTGGAGTACGGCGAGCCGCCCCGGCTCCTGGTGGTGGCCCTGCCGGAGAGGGGTCCTCTGGAGCTCCGGACCGAGGTGGCCGGGGGTGGCCCGTCCACCGGCGCCCACGGGGACTGGCTGGAGCCCCTCCTCCTGCCCCTGGAATGGCCGGAGCTGCCCTAGCAGCCTGCTAAACCTCAGACGGAGGCCGGGGCCCCGGCCTCCGGGTCGGAGCAGGCCTGGTCGGCGGGGCGGACGATCCTCCGGACGGGGGGCGCCGCGATGCGCCCCTTGCCGGCACGCTTGGCCTCCTTGAGGGCCTCGTTGGCCTCCAGGAAGAGGTGACGGGTGTCCTTCCGCGTCCGGCCCCGCCAGGTGGCGACGCCCAGGCTCATCCGTAACCGGGCCCGCTGGCCGTCCTCCTGCACCAGGCGGGCGGCGGCGGAGCGACGGATGCGTTCGGCCACCCCCAGGGCCTCGGCCGCCTCGGTGTTGGGCAGGAGCAGGGCGAACTCGTCGCCGCCGAGCCGGGCGGCCACGTCCATGGCCCGGATGTTCTCCCGGAGGACCTCGCCCACGGCGGCCAGGACCCGGTCGCCGAACTCGTAGGAGGTCCGGTCGTTGATGCCCTTGAAGTCGTCCAGGTCCAGGAGGAGGAGGGAGACGGGCAGGTGCTGGCGGCGGGTCCGCTCCAGCTCCTCCTCGAGACGGCGGCGGAAGCTGCGCTCGTTGTGCAGTCCCGTCTTCGGGTCCTCCAGGAGCTGGCCCTCGAGGAGGGCCGCGCGGCTCCGGGCGGCCTGGAGCAGGCTGGCCGTCCGAACCAGGTTCAGGACCCGGCCGACCAGCTCCTCGGGACCGACACCGGGGTCGGCCCAGTCGGCCACGCCGGCCTGGGCGTTGACCAGGGCGGCGGCGGCGCCGGGGGGGGTGCCCGGGGGCGGCACCAGGAGCCAGGGCACCGGTGTGGCCGGACTCAGGGAGCCCTGGATGTCCTGGAAGGCCGGGCCGGGATCGGGAGCGGCCCGGACCACCGCCGCCCAGGGCCAGGGCCAGGCCAGGAGACGGCGGGCCTCCTCGGGGCCGTCGGCCCGGGCGATGCGGAAGCCGAGGCGCTCCAGGGCGCCGAGCAGGCCGGGTCCCGGCGGGGCGGGCGGGACCAGCAGATCGAGCCAGACGAGGAGATGCGGCGCCGCGGGGTCGGGTCGGTCCGGGATCATAGGAGGCGGGGGGGCCTTCGCGGGGGCCGAATGGCCCCCCGGTAGGTACTCCGATGGCGGGCAGGGTATCGCAGAGTTCGGTCGCGGGACCCGGCGGGCGCCGTCGTTGACGTGGGCCCGACCGGCGGTAGAATGCCCGGCCACGTTCCGGCGCCCGGCCGGCCCGAGGGGGCTCTGCGGCCGACGCCACCCCTCCCTTACGAAGTCCAGACTCTCGGAGCGGAAACCCTTGGCCGACCTCTCGGTTCAGGCACTGGTGGAAGCCGGGGCCCACATCGGCTGCCGTGTCAGCCGCTGGAATCCCCGGATGGAGCCCTACATCTATGGGGCTCGCAGCCGTATCCACATCATCGACCTCCGGCAGACGATCCGGGGGATCCTCCGGGCGCGCCACTTCCTCCGGGAGCTGGTGGGCTCCGGCGAGGACGTGCTCTTCGTGGGCACCAAGGCCCAGGTCCAGGAAGAGATCCGCCAGGTCCACGAGCGCACCAAGATGCCCTACGTGGACGACCGCTGGATCGGTGGCACCCTCACCAACTACCAGGTGATCGGCAGCCGGATCCACTTTCTCGAGGACATGGAGAAGAAGGAGGCCGAGGGGGTCGTGGACCGCATGAGCCGGAAGGAGGCCTCCCGCTTCCGCCGGCAGAAGCGCAAGGTCTGGCGCAATCTCCACGGCATCCGGGAGATGTTCCGCCTGCCGGGTGCCCTGGTCATCGTCGATCCCCGGACCGAGCTGAACGCCGCCCGTGAGGCCCGGCGCATGGGCATCCCCGTGGTCGGGATCGTCGACACCGATGGGGATCCGGACCTCTGCGACGTGGTCATCCCGGCCAACGACGACGCCATCCGCTCGGTGGCCCTGATCCTCGAGCAGCTCGCCGAGGCGGTGGAGGAAGGGCTGCGCCTCCGGGAGGAGCGGGGCATCACCGAGCTCCGCCGCCGGGAAGCCGCCCGGGAGGCCCAGGCCGCCAGCCCCGCCGGGCGCACCCCGCCGACGCCCAAGCCCCGGAGCAGCCGTCGCCTCCCCCGGGGTG
>CAYMFV010000432.1:0-2921 GCA_964389745.1 uncultured Planctomycetales bacterium
CACCGCCCTCCAGGTCCTCGTGGACGGCGAGGTCGTGGCCAGCGCCACGGGCCGCAACCGGGAGGAGCTGCGCTGGGTGGCCCTGGACCTGCGCCCCTGGCAGGGCCGGGAGGCCCGCGTCCGCATCGTGGACGCCGCCAGCGGCAGCTGGGGCCACGTGAACGTGGACCAGGTCCAGCTCGAGGACGCCCCCCGGCAGGGCCCGGGCACTCCCCTGCGGGAGCAGCAGGCCTTCGGCGAGGTGATGCTCTGCCTCCTCCCGCCCCCCCCCGGCGCCGAGGGCGTCGCCGACGGGAGCTTCCGGGAGCCGGCCGGGGACGAGGAGGGCCCGCGCTACGGCCTGCGCCGCGCCCTCACCCTCCCGCCCGGAGCCACCGCCGAGGTCGTCCTCGCCCTGGCCTGGCACTTTCCCAACGCCCCCCACGGCGTCCACTACGCCGCCCGGTACCCGGACGTCTCCTCCCTCCGGGCCGCCGCCGTCCGGGACTTCGCCGAGGCCCGCCGCCGGACCCTGGCCTGGCACGACACCTGGTACGCCTCCACCCTGCCCCGCTGGCTCCTGGACCGGCTGCACGCCCCGGTCGCCAACCTCGCCACCGGGCTCACCGAGTGGCGGGCCGACGGCCGCTTCTGGGCCTGGGAGGGGGTGGGCTGCTGCGCCGGCACCTGTACCCACGTCTGGAACTACGCCCAGGCCCATGCCCGGCTCTTCCCGGAGCTGGCCCGCTCGGTGCGCCACCACCAGGACTTCAGCGAGGGCTTCGACCCCGAGACCGGGCTCGTCGGCTTCCGGGGCAACCGGGCCTACGCCGCCGACGGCCAGTGCGGGACCATCCTCAAGGCGTACCGGGAGCACCTGTGCAGCCCCGACGACGCCTTCCTCCGGGAGCACTGGCCCCGGATCCGCCAGGCGCTGCGCTACAGCATGGCCCGGGACGACGCCCCGGGCGACGGCGGCCGGGACCGGAGCGAGGCCGGCGACGGCCTCATCGAGGACAGCCAGCACAACACCTACGACATCGAGTTCCACGGCGCCAACCCCTTCGTCGGCTTCCTCTACCTGGCGGCCCTCCGGGCCGGGGTGGAGATGGCCCGGCGCATGGACGACGCCGACTTCGCCGCCGAGTGCCGGCGGCGCTTCGAGCTGGGCTCGCGGCGCACCGTCGAGCACCTCTTCGAGGGCGAGTACTTCGTGCAGCGGGTGGACCTGGCCCGCCACCCCCGCTTCCAGGTGGGCAGGGGCTGCCTCGCCGACCAGCTCTTCGGCCAGGCCTGGGCGGCGCAGCTCGACCTGGGCCCCCTGGCCGCCCCCGAGGCCGTCCGCAGCGCCCTCCGGGCCATCTGGCGCTACAACTGGGCCCCCGACACGGGCCCGCAGAACGCCCACCACCCCCCCGAGCGCTGGTTCGCCCGCCGCGGCGACAAGGGTCTCTTCCTGTGCACCTGGCCCAAGTCCGACTTCCTGGACGAGGGCGTCCGCTACAAGAACGAGGTGTGGACCGGCATCGAGTACCAGGTGGCGGCGCACATGGTCCGCGAGGGCATGCTCCAGGAGGGCCTCGCCGTCGTCCGGGGCATCGACGAGCGCTACGACGGCCGCCGCCACAATCCCTGGAACGAGGTGGAGTGCGGCGACCACTACGCCCGGGCCCTGGCCTCCTGGGGCGTGTTCCTGGCCCTCTGCGGCTTCCACTGCGACGGGCCCGCCGGCGTCCTCGCCTTCGCCCCGCGGCTGCGCCCCGAGGACTTCGCCGCCGCCTTCACCGGGCCCGAGGGCTGGGGCCTCTACCGCCAGCGCCACGTCGCCGGCGGCGGCCTCGACGCCAGCCTGGAGCTGCGGGCAGGCTCCCTCTCCCTGGCGGCGCTGCACCTGGCCCCGCCCGCCGGCGCCTCCTGGCGGGTCGAGCTCCGAGCCGACGGCCAGGCGGTGGCGGCCCGGGTGGAACCCCTGGCGGCACCCTGGGGCGCCACGGTCGCGGTGCGCCCCGCGGCGCGCCTGCGCGTGCACCGGGAGCTGGCGGTGGTCCTGCGGCCGGCCTGAAGGCCAGGACTACACTGGCGCCAGCCCGCCGTCTCCCCCCGCAGTGACCCTCCGCCCCCGGCACCGCATCGGCAACTGGCGCATCGAGCGGCTGTTGAGCCGCGGCGGCTTCGCCGACGTCTACCAGGCCTACGACACCGTGGAAGGGGTGATGGTCGCCCTGAAGGTGCCCCACCCCCACCTCCTGGGGGCCGAGGCCCTGCGCAGCTTCCGGCACGAAATCCGGGTGACCAGCCGCCTGGACCACCCGAGCATCCTGCCCATCAAGACGGTGCACTACGACGGCAAGCGCCTGGTCATCGTCTATCCCCTGGGCCAGTGCACCCTGGCCGACCGGCTGCAGCGACGGCTCGCGACGCGCACCGCCCTGGACTACGCCGGCCAGATCCTGGAGGCCCTGGCCCACGCCCACGCCCGGGGCATCATCCACTGCGACGTCAAGCCGGAGAACATGATCCTGTTCCCGGAGAACCGGCTGCGGCTGGCCGACTTCGGCATCGCCAAGCTGGCCTTCCGCACGCTCCGGGCCGCCGGCACCGGGACCGTGGGCTACGTCGCCCCGGAGCAGGCCATGGGCCGGCCGAGCCCCCGCTCCGACGTCTTCTCCGCCGGCCTCACCCTCTGGCGGATGCTCGCCGGCACCCTCCCCGAGTGGCCCTTCGAGTGGCCCCTGGCCGGCCACGAGCGGGTCCGCCGCCGGGTGCGCGGGGAGTTCGTGGACTTCCTCCGCCGGACCCTGGCGGTGGACCCGAAGGCCCGCTACGAGCACGCCGGGAGGATGCTCGAGGCCTTCCGCCGGATCCGCCCCCGGGCGCTGCCAGGGCCCGCCCGCCGGGCCGGCCGGAGCGGCCAGCGGACCCCGGACTGGCGGGTGGTGCGG
>CAYMFV010000433.1:0-2913 GCA_964389745.1 uncultured Planctomycetales bacterium
AGGGGTAGAGGGGAGCGGAGAGGAAGGGTGTGTCGGCCACCAGCTGGCCGCCGGCGATGGCCCCGGCCTGCTCCCAGTAGGCGGCGGCGTCCTCCAGCGGCACCCGGGCGAAGGGGTCCTGGTGCCAGCCCTGGACGTGGATGGCGACCTGCTGGGCGAGGATGGCAGCCAGGACCAGCAGGCGCAGGAGGCGGTGGCGCCGGGGGCTCACCAGGGGCCACGCCGGGAGCGGTAGCGGGCCCGGCCCCGGGGACGGCGGCCCCGGCTCATGGGATGGATCAGGAGCAGGCCGGCGAAGAAGCCGCCGACGTGGGCCCAGAAGGCGACGCCGCCGCCCTGGCTGGCGCCCAGGGTCAGGGCCCCGCTCCAGAGCTGGATCAGGATCCACACCCCCAGGAACAGGAAGGCGGGAACTGCCAGGATCTCCAGGAAGAAGAAGATGGGCACCAGGGTGATGATGCGGGCCCGGGGGAAGAGGAGGAAGTAGGCACCCATGACCCCGGCCACGGCGCCCGAGGCGCCCACCACCGGCGCCGTCGAGTCCAGGGAGGTCAGGACATGGGTGGCGGCCGCCGCCAGGCCACAGGCCACGTAGAAGAGCAGGAAGCGGAAGTGACCGAGACGGTCTTCGATGTTGTCCCCGAAGAGCCAGAGCATCCACATGTTGCCCAGGATGTGCAGCAGGTTGGCGTGCAGGAACATGCTGCTCAGGACGGTGTGCCAGCCCCGGCCGGGGAAGCCCTGCCGCTGGGCCCAGTCCGCATCCACCAGGCGCAGGGGCACCATGCCGTTGAGCTCCACGAAGGCCGCCAGGAGCCGGGGCGGCAGGCTGGCCTCGTAGAGGAAGACCAGCACGTTGGCGGCAATCAGGGCCACCGTGACCAGGGGCAGGCCCTGGCGCGGGTTGTCGTCGTAGAGGGGGATCATCCGCGGACCCGGGCCAGTCTAGCCCCGGCCCGGTGGGGGGCCGGCGGCGGCCTTGAAGGCCCCGGAGCCGCGGCCTAAGGTCCTTCCTTCCCGTTCCCTGCGGGACCGCAACGAACTCAGGAACCGACCGTGACCCTCCAGAAGTACACCGCCAAGGACTACGCCGCTCTCCGGGGCCTGACCGGCCTCAGCGACGAGCAGATCGAGGTCCACCTCAAGCTCTACAACGGCTATGTCAAGCGCACCAACGCCCTCCTGGATGCCCTGGCCGCCGCCGATCCCGGCACCAGCGCCTGGCAGGAGATGAAGCGGCGCCTCGGCTGGGAGTTCAACGGCATGCGCCTGCACGAGCTCTACTTCGACGCCATGGCCCCGGGTGGCCGGGGCGAGCTGGCCGGCAGCGCCTTCGGCCAGGCGGTGGCCGCCCAGTACGGCAGCGTCGAGGCCTGGCAGAAGGACTTCCTGGCCACCGCCAAGGCCCCGGGCATCGGCTGGACCATCACCTACAAGGACGGCAACGGCAACCTGCTCAACGTCTGGGTGACCGAGCACGAGCAGGGCCATCCCGCCGGCCTGGCGCCGATCCTGGTCTGCGACGTCTTCGAGCACGCCTTCAGCGTCTACCGCCAGCCCACCGACCGGGTGCCCTACCTGGACGACTGGTTCACGAACGTGGACTGGCAGGCCGTCTCCGCCCGGCTCTAGGTCACCGGCTGGTGGCCCCTCGGCCAGGCGTGGGTGTCTCCGCTCAGAAGGAGACGCCCACGCCCAGGAAGGGCCCGGACAGGCCCACGTCCACGTCCACGTCGTTGTTGCTGTCCAGGGGGCCGGCGAACTGGATGCTCATGTCCCGGTAGCCGGCGAAGACCTCCACCACCGGGAAGGGCGACCAGTGGAGGCCGAGCTCCCAGTCCACCAGGCGGGCGTCGTAGTCGCTGACGTTCAGGTCCAGGCCGACGACCTGCCCGCCCACGCGCAGGTTGGGGATGATGCCCACGTCGGCCCGGAGGCCCACCACCGGCACGGGCAGGCTCTCGTCGATGCGCTGGCTGGTGGTGATGCCGCCAGCGGTGCCGTCCACCCGCAGATCCACGTCCAGGAAGTCCACGCCGGCGAGAACGCCGACCCGGACCCACTCGGAGTTGAAGACGTCCAGGCCGACCGTGCCCTGGACGCCGCGGATCTGGAAGTCCGAGCGGACGTTGCTGGTGAAATTGGTGCCCAGGAAGGTGATGCCGCCCGTGCCCGTGCCGGTCTGGCTGTAGTCGAAGAACGACAGGCCGATCTCCAGGGGGGCGAAGCCGAGACGGGCCTGGCCGAAGGCCAGGAACTGCCGGTCTCCCTGGCCCACCTGGTCCACGTCGAAGGTGCCGGTCACCGGGGGCCCGGTCTTGTTCACCGTCTGCACCGAGCCGTCCATGGTGGCGGCGAAGGTGCCCAGACCGGCGTTGAGGTGGGCGCCGCTCCAGGCGGCGCCTCCCGGCAGGGCGCAGGCGGGGAGCAGGGGCAGGAGGAGGCAGAGGAGACGGAGGCGGGACTTCATGGAGGGTTCTCCGGGGGAGCCGGCCAGCCTAGCCCGGCGCCGGGGCCGCCGCCACACGGCGCAGCCAGGCGGCGGTGGCCCGGGCCGTGGCCGCCCAGGAGAAGGCCCGGGCGCGGGCCCGGGCGGCCTCGGCCACCTGCCGGCGGCGCTCCGGGTCGGCCAGGAGGATCTCCACGGCCCCGGCCCAGGCCTCGGGCTCCCCGGGGGGCGCCAGGGGCCAGGCCCCGCCCGCCACCTCCGGCAGGCTGGCGGCGTCGGCGGCCACCCCCGCGGCGCCACAGGCCATGGCCTCCAGGACCGGCAGGCCGAAGCCCTCGTAGTGGGAGGGCACCAGGACCAGGTCGGCGCCGCCGTAGAGGGCGGGGAGGTCCCCGGCCGGGAGGCTGCCGAGCCAGCGCACCCGCGGGGCGAGGCCCAGGTGCCGGGCCAGGGCCTCCAGGGAT
>CAYMFV010000434.1:0-2910 GCA_964389745.1 uncultured Planctomycetales bacterium
CCAGGGCCGAGGGCAGGCGGAAGCCGTGCTCCACCAGGGTCTGCTTCCGGGAGCGGTCGCCCCGGAGCATGCCGTAGAGCTGGGGCAGGGTGATGTGGCTCTCGTCCAGGACGCAGAGGAAGTCCCGGGGGAAGTAGTGCAGGAGGGTGAAGGGAGGCTGCCCCGAGGCCCGCCCCTCCAGGTGCCGGCTGTAGTTCTCGATACCGGTGCAGAAGCCCAGCTCCTCCAGGTCCTCCAGGTCGGCCAGGGTGCGCCGGCGGAGGCGCTCGGCCTCGAGGTGCTGGCCGGCGGCCGCGAGCTCGGCCAGGCGTGTGTCCAGCTCCGCCCGGATGGCCGCCAGCGCCCGGGGCAGGCGCTCCTCGGGCTGGACGTAGTGGCCCACCGGGAAGATGGTCACCTCCTCCGGGGCGTCCAGGATCTCGCCGGTAAGGGGATCGCAGACCAGGATCTCCTCCACCACCCCCCGGTCCAGCTCCACCCGGAAGACCCGGTCCTGCTCGTAGACCGGCCAGATCTCCACCGCCAGGCCCCGGACCCGGAAGCTGCCCGGCCGGAAATCGGCCTCGCCCCGGAGGTGCTGGGTGCGCACCAGGCTGCGCAGGAGGTCCCGGCGCTCCTGGGACATGCCCCGGCGCAGGCGCAGGGCCAGGCCGGCGTAGGAGCCCGGATCCCCCAGCCCGTAGATGCAGGAGACGGTGGCCACAACGATCACGTCCCGGCGGGCCAGGAGGCTGGCGGTGGCGGCGTTGCGCAGCCGGTCGATGCGCTCGTTGCGCCGGGCGTCCTTCTCGATGTAGGTGTCCGTGGCCGGCAGGTAGGCCTCGGGCTGGTAGTAGTCGAAGTAGGAGACGAAGTACTCGACCGCGTTGTGGGGGAAGAACTCCCGGAACTCGCCATAGAGCTGGCTGGCCAGGGTCTTGTTCGGGGCCACCACCAGGGTCGGCAGCTGCAGGGCCTGGATGACGTGGGCCAGGGTGAAGGTCTTGCCCGAGCCGGTCACGCCCCGGAGGACCTGGCGGGCCCGGGGATCCCGGAAGCCCGCCACCAGCTCCCGGATGGCCCGGGGCTGGTCGCCCCGGGGCTGGAACTCGCTGACGACCTCGAGGCGCGGGGACACGGTGGCTGCGTTCCGGTTCGCCCCTGATGCTACCGCGGGGCCGCCGGGCGCTATCCTCCCCGCAGCCGATGCCCACCGTCCGTTGTCCCGCGTGCCGGAGCTCGATCCGCCTCCCCGCCGGCCGGGGCGGGGCGCGCCTGCGCTGCCCCCGCTGCGGCGCCGCCCTCCGCCCGGGGGCGGGCACCGCAGGCAGCCGCCGGCCCCCGGCCCGGCCGCAGTCGGGGTTCCGGGGAGTCCTCCTGGCCCTCCTCCTGGCGGCCGGCGGCGGCGGGGCGATCTGGGCCCTGTGGGCCAGCTTCCGGGACGTGGCCACGCCCACGCCGCCCCGGGCGGCGGCGGCGCCGAGGGCTTCCCAGGAGGCCACCCGGACACCCGAGCCCGAGCTGCCCGCCGCCGACCGGCACCCGGCCCTGGACCGGATCCGCTACCTGGCCCGGGCGGCCGCCAGTGCCAACCAGCCCGTCCTCCTCCGGCAGCTCCACCTGCCGGCCTGGTACGAGGAGGAGGCCGGGCCCGATGCCACCCGTTGGACGGCCTTGCCCTCGGCCCGGCGCCGGAGCTACGAGGAGGAGCTGGGACGGCGCCTGACCGGGGACCCGGTCCTCCATGCCCTGGCCGGGGCCGCCCTGCCGGAGGTCCGCTATGCCGGCGACGGCGATCCCGAGGCCGGAGCCGCCGTCCTGGAGATGCCCCACCCCCTGGCAGCGGGACACGGGCTGCGTTTCCGGGCCGTCCTGGTCGACGGGGACTGGCGGATCGCCGGCATCGAGGACGTGCCCCCGCCGCCGCCCCCGGAGCCGGAGCCCTCGGCCCGGGAGAAGGCCCTGGAGAAGCACTACGTGGTCCTGGAGGACCTGGAGGAGGCTCCCGGCGAGGCCGTCGCCGGGGAGGACGGGGGCCCGGCCCGGACCTACCGGGGCACCATCGCCCGGGTGGCGCCGGTCCCCGGGACCGCCCCGGAGGAGGTCCGACACCTGGAGAGCCTGGTCGGAAGGGCCCTGAACGGTCCCGGGCCCGACGCCCGGGCGGCGGAGCGGCAGCTGATGGCGGCCGGTCACAAGGCCATCCCCTTTCTCCTGAACCGGATCGTGGCCCTGCCCCTGACCGACGACCCCGAGCGTGTCCTCCAGCTTGCGGCCCTGGACGGCCTGCTCCGGCGGATTAGCTATCGCCGGGAGGCCACCGCCTTTCCGGTGCCCGGCCTGACCAACATCGAGGATCCCGTGCGCCTGCGCCGGCTCCGCCAGGTCGTCCTGGAGGCCTGGTTCGGCTGGTGGGAGCGCTGGGGGGGCCGCTGGGAAGCCTGGAGCCGGGAGGCGGAGATCCCGCCGCCCGACCCGCGCCGGCGCCGGCCCTAGCTCGGCCGCCGCCAGCGGCCTCCGGCGCCTAGAATGGACACCCGGCCCGGCCCGAAGCGGAGACAAGCATGACGGAACGCATCGGCACCTGCACCAGTTGCGGGCAGAAGTACGGCAACCTTCCCCCCACCCTGACCGCCCGGAAGGTGCGGTGCCGCAAGTGCGGTGGCGTGGTGGAGATCCCCCCCCTGGAGGGCTCGGCTCCCCAGCCGGGTCCCGAGGCCACGGCGCCCGAGCCGCCGGCGCCCACCCCGCCGCCGCCGGAGAAGCCGGCACCGCCGCGCATGCAGCCGAAGGTGGTGCCGAAGCCCGTGCCGCCGCCCGCCGAGCCGGCGCCGCCGCCCCCCCGGCCCAAGGTCGTTCCCAAGCCCCCCCCGCCGCCGCCCCGGCCCAAGGCCGCGCCCAAGCCCCCGCCGCCCAGGCCCAGGCCGGCGC
>CAYMFV010000435.1:0-2907 GCA_964389745.1 uncultured Planctomycetales bacterium
GCACGTCTACCTCGCGCCACTCACCAGCAGCCCCGGCAGAGCCCGCCTGCGGATCCTCCGTCGGTGGTTCGCTCGCATGCCCCAAGCCATCGTGCGCGGTGGCAAGATGTTCCTGCACGATGGCAGGCATACGTACCGGGGTTCGGCGGCGGCCCTTGCCCGGCATCTTCGCCACGATCAAGCCTGCCAGGCGACCCGTCCGGCCCTGAACACGACCGGTCTCGATCGCATCCTCCGGATCATCCGCCGGGATGGCGGCCTCCTCCCGCCGGAAGAGCCCCGCCCCAGCCCGACCTGGTGACCGGGAGCTTGCTTCCACCCCCCTCCAGGGGATATACCGGCTGCGGGCGGCCTTCCCGTGCTGCCCGCGGCCCGTTTTCTGGTCCCACGGGAGAGAGGGAGGAGAGGATGCAGACCACCCGCCGCAGCGGATTCGCCATGGCCGGCATCGCCGGCCTGCTCGTGCTCCTCGCCACCGGCGTCGGGCTGGTCCTGCTGGCCCTGCCCCAGCAACCCCAGCAGACGCCGGTGAACCCGGCGGCCCAGCGAGCGGAGATGATCCGCCTGCTGCGCTCCATCGACGCCCGGCTGGCGGCCATGCAGAAGAACCAGGCCATGCTCCTGGCCGCCCTCCAGGGGGACGCCGGCACCGGCGCGAAGGAGAAGCCTGCCACCGGCACGAAACCCGGCACCCGGAAGCGCTAGCCACCCGCCGCCGGATCCGGACCCTCGCCCCGGGCCTCCCGGGCCCGGCCCACGGCCTGCAGGGCATCGTCGTCGAGGACCTTCTCGGCGGTCGGGAAGAGGACCCGCTCCTCGAACCGGATGTGCCGCTCCAGGCGCTCGCCGAAGCGCTTGAGGGCCGCCGCCCCTGCCTCCTCCGGGTGGACCGCTTCCCGGAGCACCCGGTGCTCCTTGCGGGTCCGGGCCACCAGCTCCGCCTCCCCCACCGCCTCCAGGGCCGGCAGCAGGTGCTCCTCCTCGATCCGGAAGTGCGGTTCCAGCTCGGCGGCGAAACGGTGTCGCACCTCCGTCCAGACCTCCGCCACCGAGCGCCCCCCCATCCCCGCCGCCGCCTTCCGGGCGCGACGGGCCAGGACGAGCCCCTGGTGATGGTCGCCGGACAGTCCGTGCAGGGCGGGATGTCGCTTCATGCCCGCACCCGCCCCCCCACCGCCACACCGGCGGGGGGGGACGAGCGTCTTCCAGGATAAGGGTCGGGGCCTCGCCCGGGTCAGGGCAAGGTCTCGAAGACGAAGCTTTCGGCGTCCACCAGGATCGCCGGCGGCCGGCCGACGTAGCCCTCGTAGGTCGCGGTCAGGATGGGCGCCGTGGGTGGAACGGGATGGTTGAACCACATGTGCTCGATGTCCTGGGCGAAGACGGGCATGGGGACCGGGCCGACCAGCCAGCCACTGGGCGGGTAGTACCACCCGCACCGACGGGTCGTCCGGCTGGAGGATCAGGGTGCAGTCACCGCTGCCCTCGGCAGTCGCCGTGATGCCCGCAGGCGGCACAGCCCGATCGAACTGGCAGGCGGCCTTCCCTGGCGTACCCTGGAAAGTGCCAGCGCTTCTCCAGGGCGACCAGCTCGAAGCCCCAGCGACGTCCACCATGCCGAAGCCCTGGTTGATGTCGGTCCCCGAGTGGCCGTGGTGGCAGGTCCGGAAGTCCAGGGGAGTGACGGCGTAGCCCTTCGGGGCGTGGCCGGCGTTCAGGAGCACGATTGGGTGCACCAGTCTTCACCTGGTGGCCAAGCCCTGGTCTCGCCGCGGCCAGGGGGTGTCCGGCATCGGTTCGCCTTCAGTCCGGAAGAACCAAGGGAGGGAGCCGCATCGCCGCCACGCAGGAGGTATCCAGCCCCTCCACCGAAGCCGTCGCGAGGAAACGGGCCTCGATGGCCTCGATGCACGCCCCCCCCACGCCGTGGGCGCCCGGTGCAATCACGTGCAGGCTCCGGGGCAGGTGCCGGGCAGCCTCCTCGCCGAAGATCGGCGGCGTCACCGGGTCGTGAGTGCCCGAGAGCAGCAGCACCGGCACGTCCACCGCCACCGGCTCGCCATAGTCCTCCGGCACGATGCCGGAGGGCCACTCGGCGCAGGCGGCGAGCTGGCCGCGGACCCGCACGTCGCCCAGGAAGGTCCAGGAGGTGGCGGCCGGGATCTCCTCGGGTCGGATCCGGGCAAGGTCCTCGGGACAAGTGACGCAGAGGAGCATCCCGAAGGCGATGACGTTCCGCAGGTGGCGGTTGGTCTCGATGGCCCGCTGGGCGAAGGGGGTGAGGTCCCCCTCCCAGGCCCGCAGCAGCAGCCGGGGCACCTGGCGGTTGCCCGGGAGGTAGTACAGGAGGATGCGCAATGCCTCGGCGAAGGCGTCGCGGGTCAGTACGACCTCGACCGGCTCGCCCGTTGCCGGGTGGCGCACGGTGACCCGGGCCGGTTCGGCGGCAAGGCAGTCGAGGATCGTCCAGAGCTTCACGTCCAGCTCCGGGAAGGCCTTGCGGTAACGGGGCTCGGCGGCGATCTCGTCCAGCAGGGCCTGGAAACCCATCTCGGCGGCCCGGGCGTGCTCCAGGGGGTTGCGGAAGGCGATGGGTGCGACGCCGTTGAGGATGGCGCAACGCACCCGCTCGGGGTGCCGGCGCATGTAGACCAGCGCTGCTCGCGTGCCATAGGAGCCGCCGACCAGGTTGATGCGCTCGTAGCCCAGGGCGGCCCGGACGTCGTCCAGGTCGTCCATGGCAAGCGGCGTGGTGTAGAAGCGCAGATCCGCTCGCCGCGACAACTCCTCCCGGCAGGCTCGCACCCGCTCCGGATCGAAGACGGGATCGAGATAGGACTGGAGGTCGTCGTCGCTGCCGGCCAGGGCGCAGCGCAGGGGGTTGCTGCGACCCGTGCCCCTCTGGTC